>CAKRHU010000136.1 GCA_934339215.1 uncultured Lacticaseibacillus sp. | reverse complement strand
AAGTCGACTTGGTTTTCTGTGCGTGCGGCCCAGGCTTGAAAGTAAGGAACTTCATCACCGCGCACGCCAAAAGCTGAAATATGCATCCGACGCCTCCATTCATCTGAATCTTTCCGAAATTCCTGAACCTTAAGTGTAGTCGATGGAAGCGTTTTAATCAATTGATCTTTTAACGCCCTTTATGATTTCGTTATGATATGATAAGGGGAAAAGGGGGTAAGGTCATGATTCGATTTTGGGGCCAGCCGAAGTATGCACAAGACGAACGGTTCGCAGATGAATTGTTTCTGCGTGAAAAAATTGCCGATCAATGGACCTTCCCGCAAGACTTTGGGCGTTTTAACGCTGAAGATATTGTCACTTTGCTTGAACAAACCGTCAAATCGGTATACAAAGAGACGCAAATGGTGTCGATCAATCTCGATCAGCCAGAATTTTCTCGGGTTGATTATTTGCAAGCTTTACCAAAACTGCAAGCACAACTCCCTGACATGCAATTATGTGTGGAGTTGACGGAGCGTCCCAATGGCGTGGCGACGACTGCTTTAGTTGCAGCGGCGCGCACGTATCAACAAGCAGGCTTGTGGGTGTGCATCGATGACGTCGGGACTGGGGACAATCAGTTGCCTTTGGTGCAAGCACTGGCGCCTTATGTCCAAGAATATAAATTCGCTTTGCAAAATTTCCATGATCAAAAAGACTTCATTACCTTAGTGTCGCCATTGCTACAATTTTGGCGAGAACAAGCGCAGTTAGCCGGCGTATTTTTTGCGATTGAAGGTTTTGAAAATAAAGCAGATTTAAAAATTGCACAAAATTATCAACCTGATATTATGCAAGGTTACTATTTTGTCCGACCACAATTGATTGATGTGCAGACCCAGTAGTCAGGCGTGGAGGTGTGAGAATGACCACTTCAATTCGACAAAAAATCACCAAAGTTGGCACCGTGTTAACTGATATGGTGATGCCCAATATTGCCGCATTCATCGCTTGCGGCTTATTGGCCGCGGCGTGTGCGCCACAAGGCTGGTGGCCAAATGCCGATATTTATCGCGTGGTGTCATTGAGCCAAGCTTATTTGATCCCATTATTATTGGCCTTTACGGGTGGGAGTAATGTCGGTGGTCATCGCGGTGGGGTCGTAGCCGCTATCACTGCCATGGGCGTCATCGCCACGGCGCAGTCAGCGGCGATTTTAGGCGCCATGATCGCAGGACCTTTAGCAGGCTGGGCGGTCAATACGGTAGATGATTGGCTGCGGCCACATGTCAAACAAGGCTTTGAAATGCTGGTCAACAATTTTTCTGCCGGGATCTTAGGTATTTTATTGGCGTTGATCGGGTATTACGGGTTAGCGCCGATCGTCGATGCTGGTGCAAACCTGTTGGCCAGCGGGGTCGCCAGTTTGATTGCGTGGCATTTGTTGCCGCTGGCGAATTTGATCATCGAACCCGCCAAAGTGCTATTTTTAAACAATGCGCTCAATCATGGGATTTTAACGCCTTTAGGCATGCAAGCTGCAGATCATGTCGGACGCTCAGTATTATTTTTGGTTGAAACCAATCCGGGACCTGGACTGGGGATCTTGTTGGCGTTTCATTACTTTGGTCATGGTCATTCGCAAAAATCTGCCGGGAACGCGGCGATCATTGAATTTTTCGGTGGGATCCATGAAATCTATTTTCCGTATGTGTTAAGCCAGCCGGCGTTGATTTTAGCCGCGATTGCTGGTGGGGTGACGGGGACGTTTACGTTTTCGACTTTAGGTGCCGGGTTGACCACAGTGGCATCGCCTGGATCGATCATTTCGATTTTGTTGTTGACGCCGCAAGGAATTGGTAACTTTTTGGCAGTGTTGGCCGGTGTTGGTTTGGCTGCAGCGGTTTCTTTTGGTGTTGCCAGTGTGGTGTTGATGCATAGTCGCGTACCTGAAAGTGAAGTTGGGGCAACGCAACACACAAAACATGCCATTCGTAAAATCATTATTACCGGCACCCAAGGCATGGGCACGCCAAACATGGCAGTGGCAATTTTACAAACGAAGTTAAAACCGCTCAATGATATCACCGTGAGTGTCGTCGCTGAGCCGATTTCGACGTTGACCCCTGATCAAAATGCGCTATTTATTGCCAGAGATGATTTGGTTTCGATGGTGCATGATCAAGTGCCAGGTGAGATCCGGGTGTTAGGCGTCACCAATTATTTGCGCTCGCCAGTTTATGACCAAGTGCTAGCGATGTTGCAAGCTCAAAATCAAGTCAGATAAAGTCAAAAATCGAGCCTGCCATGATTCCATAGTTGCGTTCCAAAAAGCAACGCCCAGAAATCCAAACGCCTCCACACCGCGATTCAAAGAACAAATCGGGGCGTGGAGGCGCCTGTGTTTTGGGCTAAAACCGCTTTGTGTCTCAGCCTCGATTTTTGCGTTAATATTTTGGTTCTAACAAACGCCGCGGGCGAATGAATGTCGTGATGGCCGTGTCGTTTTCTGGAATGTAAGCTGCCGAAGTGAAGAAGGCTTGCATATCCGGATCATCGCAAACGACCACAATGCGAGCGACTTGTTTGAAGTATTCGTCGAATTGATCCAAAAGTTCATGACCGATGCCTTGATGTTGGTATTCCGGCAATACGATCAAGTCTTGAATGAACAACACGGTGTGCATGTCCGAAACGCCGCGGATCAAGCCGACTAAACTGCCGTCTTCATCGCGCGCAGTCAACAGCGTTGAATTGGCGATGCCACGGGCGGTTTCGCCGATGTCTTGTAAATAGTGGGTGAAGCCTACACCGCCATAAAGCTTTTTAATTTCATGAATGGTCAAACCAGTTTCAAATCGGTACTGCACGATATTGCCTCACAATCATCTTTAAAGTGTCTGCGATGATTGTACCCTTTTGTTGATGAGAGTTCAGGTTAAAAAACATTAGGATTCGGTAAAATCGATAAACTGCACATTGTCATCGATGTCCCCACCATCACCAGACAACGTAAAAATGCTCATGTTGGGATCATATTTCAAACTCAAGTGCTCATCTAAATCTTCTTGCGAGTAGCCTTTGATGCCGACTGGGCCTAAATTACTGGGCAGATCCACATCATAATCAGTCGCGTCATCCGAGTCGGGGATGATATTGATCGTGAATTGCACTTGCATATGGATCATGGCGTGTTGGGAATAAGGCCCGACGCCATCTTCAAAGGTCAATAACAAACGTTTATCTGGCGCTAGATGTGGTGTGAGTTTCGCGACTGCGGCGTCATTAAAATGAATTTCCATGAGACTGCCTCCTTTAGTTTGCAACACTCCCTGCTATAAGCATAGTCACTTTGAACGAATAAGGCAATTTATAAGCCTATACAATTTTTTCAAACGATATTTGCTTTTCGTCACAATTTCTTCACATTTAGCCGTTATATTGACGATATGGACATAAGTCACCCACTTATTTCCATACCCATACCCAACTTTTTCATTTTTACTCCTCCAAGTAAAAATCGCCAAGTAGCCACCCACTACTTGGCCAATCCTTACTCCTTGGTCGCCACCACCCATGGCGACCATTTTTTTATGCCGATTTTGCCCCAAGCGACCCGGTGATTGTGTTTTCCAGAAATAATGGCGTACACAATAAACTTGTAGTAAGCGTTTTCCGGACGTGATATAATTCACATATTGATACGACTGCACGGCTTGTATTGGCAACTGTTCACCATCTCAGGAGGAAAAAGATATGAAGAAACTGGTTACAGTCGGCGCTACTTTGATTTTGGCGTTAAGTCTCGCAGCATGCGGCAGCAATGCAAAAGATAGTGATTCATCTAGCAAGTCTAGCTCCAGTACCACCACGAAAACAAAAATCACGATCAACGATGGATTGAAATCAGGCGAAACCGCGCCGGCAGCAGGGACCTTAGTGATGCGCCAAGGGTATGCGGCACCCCATGGGACCCAATCAGTCGCAGCGGTGAATGTGACGTTAAATGGTGATACTATTGTGGCAGCGCGCCTCGATGAATTCCAATATGTGGATAAATCTGCCGATTGGACTGGCGTACCGAATTCAGATAAAGATTTTGGCAAAGGCTATCCTAGCGGCAAATTCTTGATCGGCAAAGCGCAAAACTCGAAGCCTTACTCAGCTTTAATGAAGAAAGAAGCCAAGGCTACTAAGACTTGGGAAGAAAGCATGACCGCGATTCAAAACTACGTCAAAGGCAAAAAGGTTGCCGACCTCAAACAAACAGTCAGCGACTTGAAAGCAACTAAGAAAGCCTCTGATGTGGTTTCCGGTGCTACTTTTGCCGATACTGCAGGCTATGTGCAAGCCATTTATGATGTGGCATCTAATGGCATGGTTTCCAAAGGCGTCGCGACTACGGATAATAATGTGACTGAAGGGCAGATCCTTGCCGCACCGCATGGCAAACAAAGCTTTGGGATCATCACCGTGGCCATGCAAAACAACAAAATCGCCAATGTGTTCGTCGATGAATTCCAATACACGCCAAGTGCAACCTTTGGTGCTTTACCAAACTCAGATAAAGACTTCGGCAAAGGCATCAAGTCAGGCACAGTTTTGGCTTCCAAGCGGGCTAACTCCAAAGCTTATTCTGCTTTGATGACCAAAGAAGCCAAAGCGACGCATACTTGGATCGAAAACTCAGACGCGATTGCGGCCTTTGCAAATGGGAAAACCATTGCCGAACTCGAAACGGCAGTGGACAATGTGAAGAAAACCAAGAAAGTCGCTGACGTGGTTTCTGGCGCCACGTTTGTGGATACTGCCGGATACTTACAAGCCATCGTTGATGCCGCCAAAGCGGCAAAATAATCACGCCGCATGAGTTTGAAAAGGCGAGGACCGTTGATTACGGTGCTCGCCTTTTTGCGATGGCTTCAGATTAGCGCTGATTGAATGTCGCCATGGTGACATCGCCACCAGCACTTGGTAAATTGCGCAGGCTCGCATCAATTAAGCGTTCGCCATTTTTAAAACCGCGGTACAGGGGCGTTGCTTTTGAAACGCGACTGTGTCGAAATCTAGTTTATGTCTCGGTCCCAATCATTTGCGAGATAATTCGTATTTATTAATTTATATAACGAGTCAGATTATGACGATGAGGTAGGCTAAATTGTGACACAAAAGTCAGCTGTGACGTCAATCGGGTTCGAGAAAGTTGATATTATTGATATTGGCCAATGATTAAGCGAGGTCAGAAAAGCGACATCACGAAAAATTGAAGCGAATTCAAACGTCCGTGGTAATCAGCTCGGAAACCGATTACGGCATTTTGGACCAATATTTTTACAATTCGTTCGGCTTTTGTATACCACTTTAGAAAAAGTCTAAATGAAAGC
>CAKRHU010000135.1 GCA_934339215.1 uncultured Lacticaseibacillus sp. | reverse complement strand
ATATCAAGCCAGAATCTGAAGTCGAATTCGTCGACGATGATGAATTTGCTGAAGACGACCAAGCAGCAGCCCAAACTGACGCGACGGCTGATGATCAATCAGCAACTGAAACCGAAGAATCCGATGCCCCAGCTGAAGATACTGAATCGGATTCAGCAGAATAGGAGGCCATCATGGCAAAAGTTCGCAAGATCCCAATGCGTAAAGATTTGCTGAGTGGTGAGATGTTTCCTAAAAAAGAAATGGTCCGCATCGTTAAAAACGCTGATGGCACTGTTTCAATCGATCCCACGGGCAAAGCGGCTGGCCGCGGGGCTTATGTGGCCTTAAAGCCAGAAGCTATCGCACAAGCCAAAGCCAAGAAAGTGATCGACAAAGCGTTTGAATTAGCTGTCGATCCGGCATTTTATGATGAGTTGTTTGCCTACGTGGACCACAAGAAAGCCCGCATGGAACTCTTCGGAGATAAAAGCAAATGACCCCACAACAACAAGCCGCTAATCTGTTAGGTTTAGCGCGCCGAGCTGGTAAGCTGACCATGGGCGAAGGGTTCGTCTTAAGTGCCATTCGCGATGGCAGTGCCAAGTTAGTGATCGTCGCTAACGATGCCAGTGATAACACGAAAAAATTATTTACTGATAAAAGTAGCTTTTATGAGGTCCCGATCAATTCAAGTTTCACCAAGTTGGATATTTCCGATGCGATCGGTGCACCGCGCACAGCAGTGGCTGTGCAAGACCAAGGTTTCGCCAAGAAGCTGATAAAGCTGCTCACCTAAATTAAACAGGGAGCGTGAAGAAATGGGCAAAAAACGAGTCTATGAATTTGCCAAAGAAATGAATGTCCCATCAAAAGCTGTCATTGAAGCAGCTGCGAAGGCGGGCATCGAGTTTAAAGGTCATCAATCGACCATGGAACCAGCACAAGAAGCAACGGTGCGCAAAGCGATGGGCGCTACTAGCCAACCGGCCGCTAAGCCGGTTGAAAAAGCTGCTGCGCCAAAAGCAGAAGCTAAGCCTGCAGAAAAGCCAGCTGCGCCTAAAGCAGAAGCCAAACCTGCAACACAACCTGCACCTGGCACGCATCATGCCAGCCAAAAGACGAAAGATGGCAAGACTTTGATTTCCAAGTCTGCCATCCGCCGTCCGCATGCAGCGCAACAATCCAATCAACGCGGTGGCCAAAACCGAAACAATAACCAAAACAACGGTCGCCCACAATCTGGGAACCGGGAGAATAACCGCACGAACAATAACAACAACCGATCCAACGATCGCAACGCGCAAAGCAACAACGGGCGTCCAAACAATAACAACAATCGCAACCGTGACCGTGACAACCGTCGCAATGACCGCAACCAACAAACTGGCCCAATGCCACGTGCTGGCCGCGCCACTGCTGCCAACTCTCAACCGCGTCCAGTTGCTGGCAATGACGAAAAGTTCATCCAACAATTGAAGCAACAACAAGCTGCCAAAGCGGCTAAGAAGCAACAACAAGAAGCAGCGCAAAAAGCGGCCCAACAACAAGCTGCTAAGCCTGCAGCCTCTGCTCGTCCGGCCCAACAAAGCCGTCCTGCTAACAACAATGCGCGTCCGGCTCAAAACAGTCGCCCACAAGCAACGGCTTCGCAACAACAAACCACTGCACCGCGTCCAGCCCGGAATCATTTTGAATCTGCGCCACAAGGCAATGATAATAATGGTCGCAACAATAACTTCCGCGGTGGCCGTAACAATGGCCGCAACAACTTCGGTAACAACAACGGTAACGGCTACAACCGTAACAACCGTCGTAACAAGAAGAACAAGCGTCGCCAACAACAATCTGCACCAAAGAAGCCGATGCCACAGCGTAAAGATCGTCCGTTACCAGAAACTTTGGTTTATACCGTCGGCATGAACGCGCAAGATCTGGGTAAGATCTTGCACCGCGAACCAGCCGAAATCATCAAGAAGTTGTTCATGCTTGGTGTGATGGTCAACCAAAACCAATCTCTGGATAAAGACACGATCGAATTGATCGCCACTGACTACGGCATTGACGCTCAAGAAAAAGTCCAAGAAGATATCACCGACTTGGACAAGGTCTTTGAAGAAGAAACGACTAGCACGGACAACTTGCAATCTCGTCCACCAGTGGTTACCATCATGGGTCACGTTGACCATGGTAAAACAACGCTTTTGGATAAATTACGTCACACGCATGTCACTGAAGGCGAAGCCGGTGGGATCACCCAACATATCGGGGCTTACCAAACGCGCTTGAACGACCGTGTGATCACGTTCTTGGATACGCCAGGGCACGCGGCCTTCACCAACATGCGGGCGCGTGGTGCTGATATCACCGATATCATTGTCTTAGTTGTTGCTGCGGATGATGGTGTGATGCCTCAGACCATTGAAGCCATCAACCATGCCAAAGCAGCACATGCGCCAATTATCGTTGCGGTCAACAAGATCGATAAGCCAGGGGCTAACCCGAACCATGTCATGGAACAACTCGCAGAATACGAATTGATTCCAGAATCATGGGGTGGCGACACCATTTTCGTTGAAATTTCTGCCAAGTTCGGCAAGAACATCGACGAATTACTCGAAATGATCTTGCTGGAAGCTGACGTCTTGGAACTCAAGGCTAACCCTGATCAAAAGGCTGTCGGTACTGTGATCGAATCTCGTTTGGACAAAGGCCGTGGCCCAGTTTCCACTGTTTTGGTTCAACAAGGGACTTTGCACATCGGCGATCCTGTCGTTGTCGGCAACACCTATGGCCGCATCCGGACCATGACCAACGATCGTGGTCGTCGGGTCAAGGAAGCTATTCCTGCCATGCCAGTTGAAATCACTGGGTTAAATGACGTGCCACAATCTGCTGATCGTTTCGTGGTCTTTGACGATGAAAAGACGGCTCGTGCGGCTGGTGAAGAACGTGCTAAGCGCGCGCAAGATAAAGAACGTCAATCCAACGCTCACGTCACCTTGGACAACTTGTTTGAAACGATGAAGGAAGGTCAACTGAAAGAAGTTGACGTCATCATCAAAGCCGACGTTCAAGGCTCTGTTGAAGCCATTGCGGGATCGCTTAAGAAGATCGAAGTTGAAGGCGTTCGCGTCAACATCATCCATCAAGCCGTTGGTGCCATCAACGAATCTGATGTGACCTTGGCCAGTGCGTCTAACGCCATCATCATCGGCTTTAATGTCCGGCCTACGCCACAAGCCAAAGCCCAAGCGGATCAAGACGATGTTGACATCCGCTTGCACTCTGTCATTTACAAGGCCATCGATGAAGTCGAAGCCGCGATGAAAGGCATGCTTGACCCAACCTTTGAAGAAAAAGTTACCGGTCAAATCACGGTTCGTGAAACCATCAGCGTTTCCAAAGTCGGCACCGTTATTGGTGGCTACGTGGATTCCGGCTTCATCAAGCGTGACTCTAAAGTCCGCTTGATCCGTGACGGCATTGTGATTCACGAAGGCGAATTGGGTTCCTTGCGTCGTTTCAAAGATGACGTTAAGGAAGTCAAGACTGGCTTTGAATTCGGGATGACGATCGCTAGTTACAACGACGTCAAGGAAGGCGACCAAATCGAAGCTTACTCCATGGAAGAAGTTCCAGTTAAGTAAGCACGGTTTGATTACCCAAGGAGAAACCTATGAAGCATCGTATTGGTCGGGTAGAAACCCAGATCCAACGTGAAATCGACGACATTTTGTTAAAAGATGTCAACGACCCACGGGTGCAAGGTGTGACCATCACCGGCATCAATCTCACCGGCGACCTCCAAGAAGCCACCGTTTACTTCAGCATTCTTTCCGATGACGAAAAGAAAATCGCTGAAGCGCAAACAGGCTTAGATAAGGCCACTGGCTTGATCCGCCGCGAAGTCGGCCAACGCATCAAGTTATTCAAAACGCCAGAAATCAAATTCGAGCAAGATAAGTCTGTGGCTTATGGTTCTCGGATCGATCAACTCTTGGCAGATTTGAAGAAGAAACAATAACCAACAAAGCGGTAGGGCAAATTGTCCTACCGCTTTTGTGTTCTTTACGCGGACGAAAATCACTGAGCTCCAGCAAAAAGTATTCCGGCGGACTGGTCATGGCGACCGAAGTAGAGCAATGACGCGAATCGGATAACTCGCAACTAGCTTCGCGTCGCCGCGAGTGGATCTCCTTGTCGCTGGACTCTAGGTGAAAAATCGCCAAGAGCGCCACGACTGATGATCAGTCCGCCTTCACACTTTTTGCTTCCGCTCAGTGATTTTTTAGGCGACACAGGAGGATCGGACTCATTGGCGATTGATGATGGTTTCAATCGTATTGAAAATCGGCACCTATGATCAATGGGTCTCGACTGGGTGTTTGTGGATAGTTAACCAAACAATTGTGGGTTTTGAGCAGTCGTGGTGTCTCACTTCTTTTTCTTGTATAATGAAAGTCGTTGAATCAGAAAGGAGCGTCTTGTAGGTGGACGGCATTCTCCCAGTTTACAAACCGGCTGGCATGACCAGCTTTGATGTGATCGCGCAATTGCGGCGACTCATCCATATGAAAAAAATTGGCCATTCAGGCACCCTTGACCCAAGTGTTGATGGGGTGTTGCCGATCGCATTAGGCGCAGCGACTAAAGCGGTGCCTGCGTTGATGGCTTTAGGCAAAACTTATACCGGGGAAGTCACGTTAGGCTTCTCCACTGAAACCGAAGATCTCGATGGCGCAGAAGTTGAACGCGTTCACTTGAACCAACCGTTTGATGAAACCCAAGTCGATGCGGCGCTGGCTAGCTTAACTGGCACAATCACCCAAGTCCCGCCGATGTTTTCGGCAGTCAAGGTCAACGGTCGGCGCTTATATGAATATGCGCGCAAAGGTGAAATGGTTGAGCGTCCCAGTCGGCAGGTGACGGTTTACACCTTTAAGCGCACCAGTGAATTGAAATTTGATGCTGAAGCCGGCGTGCAGATATTCACTTTTGAAGCGAAAGTGTCCAAAGGCACTTACATTCGGACATTAGCCGTTGATGTCGGGCGCAAGCTTGAAGTGCCAGCAGTGATGAGTCAACTGACGCGAATCGCTAGTGGTGGGTTCACCTTAGCGCAAACACTTGATCTACGCGAATTGACGCCAGAAACGGCAACGCAAGCAGTCGCGGAACACTTACGCCCAATCGAATATGCCTATGGCGATTTACCCTTAGTCGCACTGACTGCAGATCAATGGGATCGCGTGCAGCATGGGCGCTTTTTACAACTCAAACAAACCAGTGAAAAAATCGGTTTAACGTATCAAGGCGTGTTAAAAGCGGTCTATCAACAAGCAGACACGTTATATCGCCCAGATGTGATGTATTTAACCAACGAAGGAAGTC
>CAKRHU010000134.1 GCA_934339215.1 uncultured Lacticaseibacillus sp. | reverse complement strand
TGTGGGTCGCATCTGTTGATTCCAGTTCTGACATGAAAGTCTCCATGGACAACTTCGCCCATACCTCTGAAACTTATCGTAAGATCCGGAACACCCTGCGGTTCATGTTAGCCAACACTGGTGACTACAACGAAGCCATTGATGCGGTATCTTATGCCGAACTGGGTTCCGTTGATCAATACATGTTGGTGCGTTTGAGCCAAGTGATCAAAGCCGTTCGTGATGCTTACACTGCTTATGATTTTGCCACAGTGGTGAAAACCATCACCCAATTCTTGACGGTGGATATGTCAGCCTTTTACTTAGATTTCGCCAAAGATGTGGTTTACATCGAAGGTGAAAAGTCCTTGGCGCGTCGTCGCATGCAAACAGTGATGTACAAAGCCTTGGTCGATGTGGTTGAATTGCTGACGCCAATTTTGGCCTTCACTGCTGAAGAAATTTGGCCATTGTTGAAACAAGAACGCGACTTTGCCGCTTTGGCTGACTTCCCAGAAGCCACTGGTTTCACGAATCAAGACGACTTGTTGAAGGCATGGCCTGCGTTCATGGCCTTCCGCGATAAGGTGCAAAAAGCCTTAGAAGTTGCCCGTGATGCCAAAGTGATCGGGAAATCTCTTGAAGCCCATGTCACGGTTTACGCTGATGACAAGCTCAAAGCCTTGCTTTCCGGCTTAGATGCCAACTTGGCCCAGCTGTTGATCGTGTCTGACTTCACAGTTAAAGATGCCACCGACGCACCGGCTGACGCCCAAGTGGTTGACGACGTGAAATTAGAAGTTGTTCATGCTGAAGGTGATGTGTGTGATCGTTGCCGGATGACCACCACTGATGTTGGTAGCGATGCGCGTTACCCACATTTCTGTGCGCGTTGTGCCAAGATCGTCTCTGAAAACTTCCCAGAAACTGCTGCCGCAGATTTCGAATTCGAGGTTTAATATGTTAGGACGCGTGAAAAACTACAATGAAGACAAAGGTTTTGGCTTCATTGAAATTCCAGAACAACCTGATGTGTTTGTGCATTTTTCCGCCATTCAAGGCGGGGGCCGGCAAACACTGGTACCTGGTGAAGAAGTGAAATTCGTGATCGTGGAAGGCGCTCGTGGCCCGCAAGCAGCGAATGTCACCAAAGTGCAACCAAAAGCTGAAGATTAGCAACGCCTTGAGTCATCGAGAGCAATTCTCGATGGCTCTTTTTTTGCGTGCGCGGTACAATGGAATGATATTTTATTCTTGAGGTGAGTTGGCGATGAAAAAAGCACTGGCCGTGTTTATCGGCGGGGCCTTAGGTGGCATCAGCCGTTACGCCATTGATTTGTGGTTACATGATGCGACTAGTTTACTGGGGACCTTATGTGTGAACTTGGTCGGCTGTTTCTTGTTGACCTATTTGACATACGGTCTTGCCCAACGTTTGGATCTGCCTGATTGGGTGAGCTTAATGCTCGGGACTGGGTTTGTCGGGGCATTTACGACCTTTTCGACCTTTGTGTTAAACTTAGTCCAACAAGTGAGCCCGTATGCGCTGGTGATTTTTGCCTTGAATTTAATCGGCGGGAGTCTGTGTACCTTGATCGCATTTCACCTCGCTGATCGGAGGCGCGTATGAACTTCTTCGTAGTGGCAATCGGCGCGGGTTTTGGGTCACTTTTGCGGTATGGCTTGACCCAGCTGGGCAAAACGCTTTGGCCAACCCGTCCTTGGATGACCCTGCTGATCAATGTCACTGGGGCCTGCTTGGCAGGGTGGGTCAGTGCCTTGGCTTTGCCTGAAAGTCTGCATTTGTTAGTGGCGACAGGATTGTTAGGTGGGTATACGACGTTTTCAACGTTCCATGTGGATGCGTTAGGCTTGATCAACCGCAAGCTTTGGACGCAAGTGCTCGGCTATTATGTCGGAACAGTCGGATTAGGCGTACTGGCGGCGAGTTTTGGCATTTGGTTAGGGCGTTAAGAAAACGCAAAGATTATTAAAAGCTGAACCGTGGTTTTGTCGGCGTCGTATAATATTAGTTATGATTTGGGGGTGAGTCACATCGCAGATAATTCGCAAGCCAAGGCTGCTTTAGTCAAAGGTTCCGCGTGGATGACCGCAGGATCGATTTTTTCACGAGTCTTAGGCGCGATTTATGTCATTCCTTGGGTGATGTGGATGGGTGTGCATTGGACCGCAGCCAACGCACTGTTTGCCCGCGGGTATAACATTTACAGTTTATTTTTGATCATTTCGACCGCGGGGATCCCCAGTGCGGTGTCCAAACAAGTCGCGCATTACTTGGCCGCCGATCAGTACGGTTCCGCCAAAAAGCTTTTCCATCGCAGCATGATCTTGATGATCGGCTTAGGTGTGGTAAGTGCTGGGGCCTTATGGTTATTGACGCCAGTTCTCGCGATGCAAAATGGCCATGTGGATCCGTACATGATCCCAGTGTTGCATGCCTTAGTTTGGCCGCTATTATTGATCCCGCCGATGAGTATTTTGCGCGGGTATTTCCAAGGCTATTCGCAAATGGCGCCGAGTGCGGTTTCGCAATTGTTAGAACAGCTCGCCCGCGTCGTGTACATGTTGGGCTCAACGTATTTGATTATGCGGGTGGGTTCAGGCGATTATGTTCAGGCAGTGGCGCACTCCACGTTTGGGGCGTTTGTCGGCGCGGCGATCGCGTTGATCTTCTTGATTTTCGCGTATACGCGCCAGCACAAAGAATTTGGTTTGATCGCCACGGATGTCCCAGCCCCGACGAAAACGTTGTTGGGCGAAGTCTTACATCAATCCATTCCGTTTATTATTTTGGATGCTGGGACGGTGTTGTATCAATTCTTTGACCAATACAGTTTTCCTGAATTCTTGAGTTATTTCTTCCATGTGTCTAATGATGAAATCAACTATTTATACGGGTTGTTTGCCTTTAACACCAATAAACTCGTGATGATCGTTGTGTCGTTGGCATCTGCTTTAGCGGTTACCGCCATTCCATTGTTAGCCGGGGCGTTTACTAAAGGTGATAAGCATGGTGTGGCGACGCAAATTGAAAACATTTTGCGGCTATTCTTCTTAGTCATGTGGCCGAGTGCTTTGGGCATGTCGGCAGTGGCGCGACCATTGTATGCGTTGTTTTATTCTGACGACCGCCTCGGCGTGCACATGTTGCAATTCAATGCGTATGTGGCCATCGCCATGGGGCTGTTTACCGTGTTAGCAGCGGTGATGCAAGGCTTGTATCAAAATCGGCAAGCGATCATTTATTTCTTGATCGGCTTTGCGGTGAAAATTATTCTACAATGGCCACTGGTTTATTGGCTGCAAGGTTTTGCGCCACTGGTGGCCACTGGGATCGGGATGATGGTGTCGGTGTTCTTGATGCTTCACGCCTTAGATCAGCGTTACGACCTCGACTGGTCCGTGTTGGGTACCCATATTTCGCAACTGTTGGGCTGTGCACTAGTGATGTTTGTGTTTGCTTCAGCTGTTGTCGGCGGTTTTGATTGGTGGTTAGGCGGGGTTCGCAAAATCACGGCGATCCCAGTCCTGCTAGTCGGTGCTGGTGGTGGTGCCGCGGTTTACGTCTACATGGTGTTGAAGTTGCGTTTAGCGGATGACTTGTTAGGTGGGCGTATCGAAGGGTTGCGCACCAAGTTGCATATCAAATAACTGGAGGCAATCATGCCGACTTTAGTGATCATTCGGGGAAATTCTGGCAGTGGAAAAACGTCTATGGCGGATGCCTTGCAAGCACATTTTGGTGCAGAGAATTGTTTGGTGATCCATCAAGACCAAATCCGGCGAGAGCTGTTACATGCCAATGATCATGTCGACACGCCAGCCGTTGCGCTGATTGCGAACTTGATCCGTTTTGGTCTCGCGCATTATCCACTGGTGATCGTTGAAGGCATTTTACGCCGGGATGTGTACGGCGAAATGTTGAACCAAGTCGTCAGCGAATGGCATGGGCCAACACTGAGCTATTATTTGGACGTCGCGTTTGCAACGTGTGTGGCGCATAATGCGCAACGCTTTGACGAAGATATTCAAAGGCGTTGGTGGCAAGCAGACGATGTTTTGAGTGCCAAGGATATCCGTTTGCCGCATCGCGATGTCGCGCGGGTGTTATCGGATCTGAATCGAATTTAGGAGGAACGGTCAGCGATGGCCGTTTTTTTCTTGCATAAATATTTACAAAAGTGTATTCTAGACCAATGTTGAAAAAATGAGGTTGGGTGAAATGAAAAAATTCTTCGGGCTATTATTTGTTTTATTGATGTTGTTGGCTACTGCTGGTCACCAAAATGTCCACGCTGCCACTGACAATTCTTTGGCGCGCATTCAGAAAAAAGGCACCTTGGTGATGGGCAACTCCCCGAATTATCCACCTTATGAATTTCAAGTGAACCAAAACGGCAAAAGTGAAATCGTCGGGATGGATATTTCGATCGGGAAACAAATTGCCAAAGACCTCGGCGTCAAACTGGTAGTCAAGAAAATGTCCTTTGATTCCATGTTAGTCGCTTTGGAAACCGGCAAAGTCGATATGATCTTATCTGGTTTCTCACCGACAGTGGCCCGCAAGAAGCATGTGGACTTCACTGATTCTTACTACGTCTCCAAGCAATATATCATCATCAACAAAACCGACAAAGGCTTGTACAAAAACAAGAATTCCTTCAGTGGCAAGAAAGTCGGTGCCGTCGTTGGCACGATTCCTTATGACTTGGTCAAAGAACAAATGCCTGGCGCCAAACTCGTCGGCATGGAAAACGCCGCAGATTTGGTCTTAGCCTTAAAAGCCCATAAAATCGATGGCTTGGTGAAAGATTCCGCTTCAGCGTTAGCCTATGCCAGCTCTGATCCTGGCCTCACTACGATCAATGGGAAATTTGAAGTATCAGGCGATGAAGCAGGTAATGCCATTGCATTGCCGAAAGGTTCCACTAGCTTGACGCTAGCCATCAATCAATCGATCAAAAATATCCAACAAAAAGATCTCATCAACAAGCAATACTTACCAGAAGCTGGGAAGTTGATGAATACCAACACGGCCAACACCTCCATGTGGCATTACTGGTCTTATTTTGCCAAAGGGGTCGGCTATACGGTCGGCATTTCCTTAGTCGCCGTGATCATCGGGGTGTTGTTGGGCGCCGGGCTGGCATTGATTCGCATCGGTCACGCCAAAGTTTGGCACGCCTTGGCCACAGCATATGTCGAATTTATTCGCGGCACGCCGTTGATGGTCCAAGTGGTGTTCATCTACTTTGGCATCGGGATGTTTTATGATATCTCTGCGGTAGTCGCCGGGACTTTAGCCGTGGGTTTGAACTCTGCGGCGTATGTGTCAGAAGTCTTCCGCTCTGGGATCGAATCCGTACCAGTGGGG
>CAKRHU010000133.1 GCA_934339215.1 uncultured Lacticaseibacillus sp. | reverse complement strand
AAAAAAGAGCCGAACGCGATGTTCGACTCTTTTTGATTTCGATTACAGAACGCGAACCCCGAAGGAAGGCATGAAGTAACTGGAAATCGAAGAAATTTTGACGTTTTCGCCAGGTTGTGGTGCGGCAATGTATTGGCCACCGCCAAGGTAAATCGCCACGTGATAAGTGGCACCGCGAGAACCCCAGAATACCAAGTCCCCAACTTGTAAGTTAGAGATGGAAACCACAGTCCCAGAATATTCTTGCGCACCGGTGTAACCGCCGATTGCTTTGTTGGCGCCATGAGCGTAAGCATATTGGGTCAAGCCAGAGCAGTCGAAGCTGTTAGGACCTTTGCCGCCCCAAACATATGGCTTGCCGAGTTGGGCTTTAGCCACATTGATCACCGCAGCGATACGAGCAGCACGGGAACCGTTAGCACTTGCTGCGCTAGTTTGACGAACCGTGTTCTTCACAGCAGGCGTAGTGGTCTGTTGCGTTGAAGTCGTCGTGGTTGAAGCAGCGGTTGTTGTTTGTGCCGGCGTTGACGTGGTGGTCGTTGTGGCTTTAGGCGCAGTAGTCGTGGAAGCTTTTGGTGTCGCAGTGGTGGTAGAAGCAGCTTGGTTGCTGTTAGCAGTGCCTTGCGCGCCGAAGAAACGAGCAGAGACAAAGTTACCATCACTCAATTGATACCAAGTTTCACCATTAGCAGTGGTCGTGCCAACTGCAGTGACGGTAGTATTTGGTGCCAAGTACTTGCCAGCAGCTTGTGAGTAGCTAGCAGACTTCCATTCCGTGACAACGGAATCAGTGTAAGTCACTTTCAATGATTGTGTGGTCGTGGCAGTGGTTGCACTAGTGGCAGGTGTTGCGGTAGTTTGCGTGGAAGCTGCTGGCGCTTTAGTTGCTTGCGCAGTAGTCGTCGTGCTCGTTGCAGGCGCAGCACTGGTCGTCTTCGTCGCAGCGGCTGCATTCGTAGCAGTAGATGCTGTATCTTCAGCAGTGGTACCAGTCGTTGAATTAGTGGTATCCGCTGCTGGCGTCGCGGTTGCAACAGGCGTTGCTGTGGTGGTTGCCGCTTTAGTCGCAGTGGTTGCGGCTTGGGCTGGTTGCGCAACAGCCTTAGTTTGCGTCGTACCAGGCTTAGCGGCAAAACGAGCAGGTACATAGCCGCCGTTAGCCAGCTTGTACCAAGTTTCACCGTTTGCTTGCACCGTTGAAACAACCGTTGCGGTCGCATCGCTGGTTAAATACTTGCCTGAAGCATCAGAATAGTTGGTGCTGTTCCAAATGGTTACAGCGCCTTCTGTATAAGTGGCTTCAACTTGGAAAGTCCCAGTTGCAGTGGTGGTTGCCGCAGTTTTCACATTTGCCGTGCTCGTTGCTGCAGGCGTTGCGCCACCGACTTGGAGATAGATTTCAGGGATCCACTCGTTGGTCCCGATTTGATACCAAATCGTGCCATTGACGGTTTTTTGACCGACAATCGCAATGGACTGGTCTTTGACTACATAACGTTGCACCGTTTTAAATGCTGGCGTTTGCCAAACTGTTGTGGCACCTTCTGCATAGGTGACGGTACCAGTCGATGCACTAACAGTATTGGGCGCAGCGGCTAATGTGGCAGCACCGGCAACCCCAGCTAAACCTGCAGCGATCGCAAAGGCCTTTTTTGACTCTGTCATCTAGATTCCTCCAATCAAAACTTAAGGACATTTTTAATAGCTTAAATTTTCTTAAATAGATAGTTATAGAATAGCACCATCACGGCCTTTGCACACCCGAATGCACGTTCGCTAATCGTTAAGTAGGCATACAAAAAGCCGACAAGTCGGGGCTGACCACGACTGTCGGCGTAATATTACAATCCCTTTACAACTGCAAATGCAAGCGTAATCATGTCATCAAAACTGGTTTGGCGTTCGATCGCGGTGGTTTCCTCACCGGTGACCAAATGATTCGATACCGTCAAAATCGCTAAGGCCTGCCGCTGATACTTTCTCGCTAACAGATATAGCGCTGGGGTTTCCATTTCTGTGGCCAATACCCCGTACTTGATCAGCTTGTGGCGATCCATTTCATCATTATAGAAGCGATCTTCACCGAGCACATTCCCGACTTGCACGGATAAGCCTTGCGCTTGGGCCTGATGATAAGCAGCATCGAGTAAGTTGAAATCAGCCAATGGGGCAAAATACATCCCCGCGCCAAAAGTATTGAGAATGATCGAAGAATCCGTCGTCGAGCCTTGGGCCAAGATCACATCGCGCACCTTGACGTTTGGGCTCAACCCGCCAGCAGTCCCAACGCGAATCAAGACTTGCACATCATAATCCACCATCAGTTCCGTGGCATAAATACTCATCGACGGGATCCCCATACCGGTAGCTTGTACCGACACACGCACCCCTTCAAAATATCCGGTGTAGCCAAATGCGTTGCGCACTGTGTTGTAACATACCGTATCGGTTAAATAAGTTTCGGCAATGTACTTGGCGCGCAAAGGATCCCCGGGTAACAACACGATCGGCGCGATCGCCGATTTTTCAGCATCGATATGGGTACTCATAAGTTTGCCTCCTATTGTAATTGTGACAAGAAGGAACGACCGAATTCACCTGACGTTACGTCAAAACTATCCAAGATCGTGGCGCCAAGATCAGAAAATGGGCTGCGTACGCCGAGATCACCTGACCCGTTGAAGCTTGGGCTGTAAGCAATCAATGGCACATACTCGCGGGTGTGGTCAGTGCCGCGGAAACTCGGGTCATTACCGTGGTCAGACGTGATCAACAACAAGTCGTCAGCTTTCATCACCTTGAGCAACTCGCCTAAGCGCTGATCAAAAGCCATCAGCGCTTCGCCATCCCCTTGGGCATTGCGGCGATGGCCATACATGGCATCAAAATCGACTAAGTTGGTGAAAATAAAACCAGTGCGATCAGATTTCACTGCGTTGATGGTTTGCACCATGCCGTCATCGTTAGACACAGTGTGCACCCCATCATCTAAACCGATTCCAGAGAAAATATCATTGATTTTGCCGATACCATACGTTGGTACGCCAGCTTGTTGCAGCCGATCCAAATCAGTCGGCGCAGTAGGCTTCAAGGTGTAATCATGACGATCAGAAGTCCGGGTGAACGTATCTGCAGCGTCGCCGACATAAGGTCGCGCGATCACGCGACCGATGTGATACTCATCAATGGTGATACTGCGTGCATATTCACAGATACGATACAACTCGTCCAACGGGATCACTGCGGTGTTGGCCGCGATTTGGAGCACAGAATCGCCTGAAGTGTACACGATCAGGTCACCGGTTTTCAGTTGGTGTTCACCGTACTCTTTGATCACATCGGTCCCAGAATAAGGCAGGTTGACGATCACTTTGCGCTTGGCGAAGGCTTCGATTTTTTGGATCAAGGCATCTGGGAACCCTGCTGGGAAAAAGCCTAATGGTTGCGTCACTGGCAAGCCCATCATTTCCCAATGGCCATCCATCGAGTCTTTGCCGGCTGAGATCTCATACATTTTGCCATAGTAGCCTTTCGGGTTCGGCACCGGGCCGACGCCTAGAATCGGGCGCAGACGTTCAATATTGCCGAGGCCTAAACGTTGCCAGTTCGGCAAACACAAGTCCCCATCAAAATGATCGCCGATATGACCTAAGGTGTCGGCCCCAATATCGTGGAATTTAGCGGCATCAGGGGCTTCCCCGATCCCGATAGAATCTGTCACAATTGCGATCACACGGTTAAATTTGCTCATGTTCTGCCTCCTTAAGAATCTCAACACCGGCACTGGCCCCGATACGCGTCGCGCCAGCTTCGATCAATGCTTTGGCTTGCGCATAGGTGTGGATACCTCCTGCGGCTTTGACGCCTAAACGGGTACCGACTGCTTGTTTCATCACGACGACATCATGCACTGTGGCGCCACCTTTGGCAAAACCTGTCGACGTTTTGACAAAATCAGCATCGGCTTGTTCAGCCAATTCACACGCGCGCACGATTTGCGGGTCGGTTAATAAGGCCGCTTCAATGATGACTTTCAACAAGCCGCCTTTGGCATGGGTTGCCGCTGCCACCGCTTGAATGTCCGCTTTGACGTGATCGTCATGGCCGAATTTCAACTCCCCGATGTTCATCACCATATCGATTTCTTGCGCGCCTTCATCTAAGGCATGGTTAGCTTCGGCGACTTTCACCAGCGTGGTATTGGCACCAAGCGGAAAGCCGATCACGGTGCACACTTTCACATCCGTATTGATCAACGCGGCATGGGCACGCGGGACCCAATAAGGATTGAGACACACACTGGCAAAATGGTACTGCTTGGCTTGTGAGATCACGGTATCGATTTGCGCTTGCGTGGCATCTGGGGCTAACAACGTGTGGTCAATATACTTGGCAAGGCTCAACATGTAATCGCTCCCTTTGGCTGATTTGTCTTAAGCATACCATGAAATTCACGCTTTTTGAAAAAGATCGCCAGCAATGTCTGGGCAATGTTATATTGGTGCTATTCAAACTGATCGGAGGTCGCTCATGGACATCACCGTCCTTAAATCTTTACAAGCGTTGAACCCGGTAGAACGCCAACAACAACAAAATCATATGGTCGCCGATGATATTCCGCCAGCTGCTATTGATACCCAAGCCACCTCTGAAACGCAAATGCCGGTGTTAAACAATTATTTCTTCAATAATTGTAGCGTCAGCATTCGCAAACATAATCGCTTCGCCGATTACCCACTACATACGCATCAATTTTTTGAAATCAATTATATGTTACGCGGGGAAGCCGATGAGATCGTCGATGAACAACCCTTGCATTTGGCCCAAGGCGACGTGTTGTTACTCGATATTGGCAGTCAGCACACGATCAAAGCGTTAGGCCAAGATGATCTCATGATCAACGTTTTATTTCGCGATCGCAATTTGTCACTGAATTTGTTGAATCAACTCCAAGCACAAAAAAGTGTCTTCTATGATTTTTTACTTAGTCATACCGCGCCTCAAAATCGGCACCTGCTGTTTCAAGCGCAACAAACTGCCCAACCAGAAATTCAAAACACCTTAGACGCCTTGATTTGTGAATATTATCAACATCAAACTTTTGCCGATACCATCATTCAAGCACAATTGACCATTCTCATCGCATTGTTAGTCCGCCATTACCCCACAACTGCGCAACAATTGAGCCCTAGTGAACTGCTGGCCATGAAAATGTTGGATGAGATCCGCAGCCATTATCAAAAATTGACGCTGAGTGACTTGGCCGCAGAATTTGCCTATAACAAAAACTACCTCAGTAATTTATTCACCAAAGTGGTCGGCAAACCATTTTCAGTGGCGTTGACAGAAGAACGTTTGCTGCGTGCGCATGAATTGATTCAAAATACCACCAC
>CAKRHU010000132.1 GCA_934339215.1 uncultured Lacticaseibacillus sp. | reverse complement strand
GGTTGCCAATTTTTCATGAAAAAATCCTCCGCCGTCATTATCGCACAATATTCGCTTCGCTAAATTAAAAAGCTTCCCGCCGATGATTGACGAGAAGCTCATTCAATTAAATTTCTTTCAGTGCGTTTAAAATCGCTTGCGTAGCAGTGTCCGGGGTCAAGTTGAATTCTTCGAGCAACGCTTCGCGGGTTTCGTTGTGATTGAAACGCCGGGCAGCGCCTAACGTTAAGACATTGACATCCGTTGGGCCAAAGTACGCGGCGACTTTTTGCCCAAAGCCACCGTCCAGTGTACCTTCTTCCATGGTGACCACTAGCTTGTGGAAACCACGGAGTTGATCCAAGTCTTCAGGAGCTAAGGTGTTGGTGCTGCGCGGATCGATCAAAGTGGCATCGATCCCTTGGGCGGATAATTTGCCTAAGACAGTTTCTGCCAGTGGCCGCATGGAACCCAGTCCCATTAAAGCCACTTGGGTACCGTGATGCAGAATGTGCATTTTGGTTGGGGCAAAATCTGGTGCTAAAGGATCAGAGTGCACGCCGTTACTTGGGACGCGGATGGCGACCGGACCATCGGTTTGTGCCAAAGCCCAGTCGAGTTGCGCAATGAGGTCTTCTTTAGTGGTTGGTGCCAGATAGGTCAAGTTTGGAATGTTGGCTAATTCAGCTTGATCTAAATCTGCTTGATGGGTGGGATCGCCGCCGGAAATGCGACCACCGTTGATCAGCATCACGACTGGCAAGGAATTGATGCCCAAGTCATGAGACAGTTGATCATAAGCGCGTTGTAAAAATGTCGCAGAGTGGAAGACGACCGGGCGTAAACCACCTTTGGCCATCCCAGCGGCTAAGGTGATCGATGCTTGTTCGGCAATGCCGACATCGATGTAGCGCTTCGGATATTTGGCGGCCCAGTCTTTCAAATGGAAACCACCCGGTACGGCGGCGTTCATGGCATAAATCGGGGCGCCGTGTTGGACGTGTTCATCTAAATCGGCCAAAATCAGATCCCAGTAGTTTTCACCTGTCGAAACATGTTTAGGGGAACCGTCTGGTAAGTTGAATGGGACATGCCAGTGCCACGCTTCTTCATTTTCAAGGGCAGGTTTAAAACCGCGACCTTTTTGCGTGTTGATGTGTAAGACCAACGGATGGTCGATAGCTTTGACGGCTTCAAAGGCGTCGATCAAACTTTGAATATCGTTGCCGTTATCGACATAGCGATAATCTAATCCAAGGGCTTTGAACAAGTTGTTGGGTGCCTCGCCATTAGTTTTGCGCAGTTCCGCCAGGTTTTGGTAAATGCCACCATGATTTTCGGCGATACTCCATTGGTTATCATTAACCACGATCAACAATTGGCGATTCAACACCGCAGCGTTGTCTAACGCTTCATACGCTAAGCCGCCAGACATGGCGCCATCACCGATCACCGCAGTAACGTGATCGTGGGTGTTTTGATCATCGCGAGCTAAAGCTAACCCAGAGGCTAAGCCGACACTGGTTGAGGTGTGGCCAATGGTGAAAAAGTCATGTTCAGATTCACGTGGTTCGGTAAAACCTGAAACATCGTGATAATGGTCGGGATCAAGCCAAGCCTGTTTGCGTCCGGTTAAAATCTTATGGGTGTAGCTTTGATGTGACACATCGAAAATGAGTTTGTCCTGTGGGGAATTGAACACGCGATGCCAAGCAATGGTGAGTTCAACTGAGCCTAAGTTTGGACCGACATGACCGCCAGTGGTTGAAACTTTGGTCAACAACACATGGCGAATTTCTTCAGCGAGTTGTTGGAGTTCAGCCACGCTGTGATCGCGCAAGTCTGCAGGTTGGTTAATAGTTTCTAAAATAGACATAAGCGCTCCTTCACTAATTAAATTATAGTATCTAATTTATACTTAAATTTTTAAGCGTGCAAGAACGCACCTGAAAGTGCCTGATAGCCAAATAAATAACCACCGCGATTAGGCGGTGGTCAGCTGAGCCTTATTTGTCTTCTTGTTCGCGATGCTTGGCGACAGTGGCTTTAGCTTTTTTGGCTAAAACGCGTTCTGGGGTCAATAACTTGTACACACCAAAGCTCAACAAGCCTGCAATGGCAGTGGCACCAAACACGATTGAGTAAACGGTACCTTCAATCGTGGGCTTTGGCGTGTCGGCTTTGATTTTAGTGGCGGTGTTGCGCAATTTTTTGAATGCCATAATGCGCCTCCTCATTGGCCTTATTATACCCCGATTCTAGGCTTTGACCAACACTAAGCGCCCATCGTGAGGTCGGCCTAAGAGGTCATGGCCTTGTTGGACACCGGCTAAACTAAAGGGCAATTCATCGGCTAATTGAATTTTTAATTGACCCACCGCTAAAGCTGGGGCTAAGGCGCCTAAGGCAATCGCATCGCTAGGTTCGGCAACTGGATGGACATGTACGATGTCGATGGCTTTTTCATCAGCGCGGCCGTTAATATGTGCAACCGTCACCAGCTGCCCGCCAATGCGCGTCATCGCCACATCTTCGGCTAAACCGACCCCGTCCATGGCCACATTGATCACAATGTCACCAGCGTTTGCTAAGACGGAAACTAAATCGGCATTGTCATAAGGCACTGCGCGCAAGGCCCCATCTTTGATCACGGCTTCTTGATGACGCGCAGCAGCGATCCCGATCACATCAGCGCCCATCGCTGTGGCTAGTTGCACCACTAAGGCACCAACGCCACCATTGGCACCTTTGACGATCACCGTTTGTCCAGGTTCAATCGTGGCAAAACGATGCACGATGCGCCAAGCGGTGATACCAGGCGTCACCAACGCAGCGGCTTGATCCATTTTCAAACTTTGCGGCATTAAAACCGCGGTATCTTCAGTGGCTAACACATAATCGGCATACGCATGATCGGTATGCGCCATGACGCGCTGGCCGACTTTAAAATCTGTGGTGCCTGCATCAACGACCGTGCCGGCAACGTCATGGCCGGGGATGGTGAAGCGGCCATCTGGCGCATTGAAGCGTTCCGCGCGATCGCGATTATTTAACCCAACGGCTAAAGGTTGAATGACGAGCTGACCGTGGCGCGGGACTGGGTCAGGAATTTCCACTTGCATAAATTGTCCATTGGGATGGTTGAGGCCAAATGCTTGCATGATCAGATCCTCCTTGCACAAATCAACGATGACAACATCATTATTTTGCAATGGATCTTCGCATTTGGCAATTTTGAAGCATTTTTATTTCGGCGAGCGGGGATCAAAGCCACGCATCTGCCCTAAGAATTCATCTGGATAGCGCAAGACATCAGAATCGACATCACTAGATTCAGCGACTTCACCATGTTCAGCGATATCCAAACCGAGCGCTTCATCGTGCTGGGTGACGCGCATCGGGATAAAATGCTTCAAGACTAAGGTGATCACGATCGCCATGATGCCGACCAGTAGAATCGTCACCAAGGTCCCAGCAATTTGAATCCCGAATAAATGCCAGCCGCCATAAGCCAAACCATTTTCTGCAATGGCTGGGTTGGCGGCTTTAGTCGCAAAGACACCAGTGAGAATCGATCCGACAATGCCAGATACCCCGTGACAACCGAATGCGTCCAAGGCATCATCGATTTTCAACCGTGGTTTGAGGTATTCGATGAAAAAGTAACTGGTGGCAGTGGCGCAGATCCCGATCATAAAACTGCCAAACAAGGTCACATAGCCACAAGCAGGGGTGACGCCGACGAGTCCGCACAATGCCCCGGTACAAACACCGATCAACGTTGGCTTGCCATGTTTATAAGCATCCAAGCACATCCAAGTGACCAAAGCACTCGCTGCAGCTAAACTGGTGGTAAGCGCAGCGTTGACAGCAATCGCGTTGGCCGCTAAAGCGGAACCGGCGTTAAAGCCATACCAGCCGATCCACAAAATCGCGGTGCCTAACAATACCCAAGGCCGGTTGTTCGGGGCCGTTTGTTTCGATCGCCGCGCGCCGAGAAAATACGATAGCACTAATGCCGTGATCCCAGCGTTGATATGAATCACCGTTCCGCCGGCAAAGTCCAACACGCCCCAACCCGCCATTAAGCCGTGAGGACTCCAAATTAAATGCACTAACGGGTAGTAGATCAAGACGCTCCACAACACGATGAACCAAGTCAAAAATGAAAACCGCATGCGGCCAACCACGGCGCCGATAAATAAAGCGGGCGTGATGATGGCAAACATCATTTGAAATAAGGCAAAGGTCCCCACGCTGAGGTGATCAGGTCGCAAGTTTGTCAGGTTGACGCCATTCATGAATAAGCCTTGCACCTTGCCGATGAGCCCACCGATATCCGGTCCAAAGGCGAGTTCATAACCCACCAAGGCCCACAGCAAAATCGCGATGCCTGTGATGTAAAAAACCGACAGCATGGTATTGACGACGTTGCGCCTGGACACCAGCCCGCCATAGAAAAAGGCGAGTCCTGGGGTCATAAACCACACTAAGACGCTGGCTAAAATCACAAAGGCAGTGTTGGCAATACTCATATTGGTTCCCTCCTGAATCATGCGTTCCAACAGTTTTTGTCATTGTAAACCCAGTTTTTGGTCTAGTTGCTGTTGAAGGCGATTTCAGCTTGTGTGAAACGTTCGGAAAGCACAAAAAAACGCCGACCCAGCGGCGTTTAAAAATTAAAATTCAATGTGAGTAATCCTGACAGAATCGATTGACGCTAATTCAAACGGGCCCGTTCTTTGGTCAAGCGCCGATAAGCGCCACTGATCAAATTCACGTAAACTAAGAAGAAGACACCAATGGCTACAAAAATCATAAAACTCGCAGCGCCGAGGCTGTCATTCAGCATCACAGCAGGGGCAATCGACGCAAGACACATCCAAATGCCAAAGATCATGCCAATAGTGTGCGCCTTGTGATAAGCATTGAATTCTTGTTGCGCGAGTTGCCGTGCAGCAGTTGAAATCAACACCCGGCGATGCTTGTGTTTGGTGCGGCCTAAGTGAGGGGCGATGATCAACATCACGCCAATACCAGTGCCGAGTAAATAGGAGACTGCCGCTAAGCCATCCGAATATTCTGATAACATGATCGGCAAAGCTAGCGCAGCGATTACCACGGCGATCCCCAATGCCGTCAAGCGCGCCCGTTGTTCATTTTGATGCCAAAAGCTGATCGCCGTTTGACTGTCGATGCCTTTGGTCGTCCTTTGTTTTGTCATGGTAAACCCCTCCATACGAAGACTCGACTTTATCATACCGAGATTTTGGCCTGCAGGCGTCGGCCTTGAGACGGAATTTCTAATACTCTTTCATCTTAAATCCGTCTTTTGAAATTACATCGTTGTTCGGCATCGACAGTGTTTCATGCCCGCCATCAGGTGTCAGTGGTCTATCTCCGTTTCAGTGATTTGAAATTGGGACTCCAGCTGG
>CAKRHU010000131.1 GCA_934339215.1 uncultured Lacticaseibacillus sp. | reverse complement strand
AGAATGCGGGCTTGTTTTTCAGGATCGATCGTTGGACGGGATTTTGCCATGATAACTCCATTTCTTCACTTATTACACCAATAGCGTAGCAGGAATTGACCAGCTACGCTACGACAAATCAATTTTCTAATAAATCACGCCGACGGTAAGCGACATACCCGGCTAAGACTAAAATCACGCCGAGCGCAGTCATCCAACCGGCAGTGCCCCAGTTAACAGCTTTGACCGGAACCGTGTTGACCCAACCAAAAGGGGTCAGTTGTGTGGCCCACTTCGGGAAGTTCATCAAGGCGCCTAAATACAAGGAGAAAAAGCCGTAAGCTGGCAAGATCCAAGCGATGGTTTGCAGTTTGGGCAATAACCCTGAAAGCAAGGCCCCAAAGCCAAAGCTGACGATCACCGCCGGTGCAAAGCCCAAAAATCCGCGCATAAAACGGGACAAGCTCGGCATATTGTCACCCATCGAAGCCGCACCGGCGACATACATGCCACAAACAGCCAAGAAGAAGCTCGCCAAGGTGACCACTAACCCAAACCCGGCAATGGCAAAAAACAAGTGTGCGCGTGAAACGCTGCGAGCATGTAGTTGTTCAAAGTAACCTTTGCGTTCATCACCATTGAGTCGAAACATAGTGATCAAGCCGGGAATGATTGCCAATACGGCAAAGATGATCGTCAATTTGTTGGCAAAAGACAACACGATGGCGCGGTTGGCGGCATCGGTGGCAGCAGTGCCGATCAGCTTTGACATCATCGGATTGGATTTCAATAAATCCCCAGCAGTGCCGAAAATTGAGCCATAAGTCGCACCGAGAATAAACAGCCCAACTAGCCAAATAATGGTACTCGTGCGTTCCAAGCGCGCAATTAACGATAATGGCCCAGCTAAAAATACTGAGGCGTGTTTGCGACCGGCACGATCCGGTAATAAGCCGGCGCCGACATCACGCGTGGCGCCAACGAAAATCGCTAATCCGCCGATTACCACAGTCATCAATACCATCAAACCAACGGGTCCTCAGTTATTTTTGCCGTAAATGTCGAGCTTTTCGATCCAGCCGTAAATCGTCCACCAAGTGTAATCAGGATTTTTAACGTCAGTGCCCATGCGGACGACATACAACAAGCCCAGCCAGCTATAGCTCAAAATGGTGGCTCCACGACTGGAATCTGCGACTTGGGCAAAAAGTAGGCTAAAGGCGCCAAACATCAAACCAAACATCGCTAAACCGATGCCGAATAACCAATTGCCTCCGGCGTTCATGCCAGTCATCCCACTGGCTTGCAAACCTAGCGCTTCTAAAACACCAGCAATTAAATTAATGATCACTAATTCTAAAATCGCGGCAGTTAAGGCGCTGGAGCGGCCAACACTGTGGGCGCGGATCAATTCCAAAACGCCAGAGTCTTCATCGGCGCGGGTAGCGTGTACTGCAAAATTAATATTCATCATGGCGACAAATAAGCCCATGAAGGTCATCATTTCTGCGGCATACACAAGGGCGACAGAATAAGGTGGCTTTGCAGTGAAAGGCCCCATCAACGATACCATCGCCGGTGTTTTTAAAGTGGTGATAATAGTGGCCATCGCTTTTTTGGAGCCGTATAAACCGTCAAACTTTGCGGCCGCGCCTGCCATTAAGCCGACTAGGCCAATCAACCAAAAGACGATTTTCAACCAATCGCGGCGCAAATTTAAGCGCAGCAGTTGGCCGGTTTTTGCATAACGGGTTGAAAACATATCACGCCTCCTGATTGTAGTAGCGCAAGAAGAGATCTTCCAAAGTTGGTGGCGTACTTTGTAGCTGCTTGATTTCAAGTGGAGCCAAGGCTGTCATCACGCTGGCAAGATTTTCAGAATCCACTGCAAACGTGGCTTTGTTGCCAGTTTGTTTAAAGCCATGCACAGCAGGTAATTGTTGGATCGACGCCATGTCTTTGACGGTGGTGACAGTGACTTGGGTTCGAGAAAGTTGGCGCATATCATCCAAAGTCCCAGTTTCAATGATCGTGCCTTGGCGAATGATCCCGATGCGATCACACATGCGCTCGACTTCACTGAGGATATGGCTAGATAACAGCACAGACTTCCCAGCGGCTTTTAACGCTAAGACATGCTTTTGGAAAACTTCTTCCATCAAGGGATCTAATCCAGAAGTCGTTTCATCGAAGATATATAGATCAGCGTCTGTCGAAAATGCTGCAATCAAGGCTACTTTTTGGCGGTTACCTTTGGAGTACGTACGATTTTTCTTGGCGACATCTAATTCAAAATCCTTGATCAAAGCGTCGGTGGTAGTCGAATGTTTTTGACCATTGAGCTTTAAAAATAAATCGATGGCCTCGCCGCCAGATAAATTCGGCCACAAGTACACATCACCTGGCACATAGGCCAAGCGCTTGTGAATTGAAACGGCTTGGGACCACACATCTTGGCCGAAAATCGTGGCTTGACCACCAGATTTTTTGAGGATGCCGAGCAACGTGCGGATCGTAGTGGATTTACCAGCACCGTTAGGCCCGATAAAGCCGAAAACTTCACCAGGATAAACATCAAAGGTGATGTCTTTAAGGGCTTGAAACTTTCCGAAGTGTTTTTGTAAATGTTGGATCTGAACCACTGGCTGTGCCATAATGTGGCCTCCTTATGAATAATGATAGCGTTGAACTTCATTGCGACTGTAGTGTATCACCGAGTGACTAGCCGGTCAATGACTTACGAGTCAATTAAATTGTAAAAGTTTTGCTTCTAAGGAATCGGGACCGAAACATAATTTCATAGTCACATTCCGAAAAGCAACGCCCAGAAACGCAAATGCCTCCACACCGCGATTCAAAGAACAAATCGGGGTGTGGAGGCGCCTGTGTTTTGGGCGACACCTTTAGCGCGTATGTCCCAGCCTAGTTTCATTAACCCTTAAAATGTAACATCAATAACCCTAAACTGAGACTGGTAATGATCACTAAGCTCCAAACTAACATTCGTGGCAACCACTGGTACCACCCAGAAACTAAAGTGCCAACCAAGACTAAACCAAACAGCCACCACCACAAGGTATGCCCGAAAATTTTGCGTGCCATATTTTTTTCCTCCTCACTATATAAATACGCAAAACAAGGCAAAAAGATTTTTTCGAACAAATGTTCTTGAAATTTAAGAACGTTTGTTCGTATAATAAACGTATAAGGAAGGTGATCCAAATGGCATATGTGGTACCACGAGAATTATGGTTATACGATGATCGCGGCATGATGAATTGGATGGGGTGGTTGTTGTCTGATCATAGCGCCTTTATGGAACAAGCGGCCCACAATGATCAGCCGCAGCAAGCATTGTCGGCAATGACTGATGCTGCGATCGATGGCACACTGCAACAAGCTTTTGAAAAGCGCCAATTAGTGGCGATCCAACTCAATCCGATGTGGGATACGGCTTATTTGCCAGAAGTGATCGGCTTAGTCGTCGGCTGCGATGATGGCAAAGTGTTTTTGCAAGCTCAAGATGGTGGCATGCAAACTTTATCGGTGGCAGATATTCGGCATGTCCGCACCACCGAGTCCAAGCACTGGTGGGCAGCATGAGTACGCCGCTTGATGACCCGAGACGCTTGCCGGTTCGAGACATTATGTGCATCGATTGCAAATCCTTTTATGCCAGTGTCGAAGCGATTCGGCGCGCTGAATACCCACTGGCCGCCAAAAATGCGGTTTTATCACGGCCGGAATCAGCAGGTGGTTTGATTTTAGCGGCATCACCCGATACCAAATCGGATTACGGCGTGAAGTTAGGCACGCGTCAATTTGAAATACAGCCAGATATGGATATTCAAATCGTCGATCCGCATATGAGTGACTATATTAAAATCAATTACCAAATCAATGAAATCTACCGCAAGTTTACCGACGATGCGCATTGGTATGTGTATTCGATCGATGAATCCTTTATCGATGTGTCGGCATCACATGAGTTATTTGGCGACAATTGGACCATCGCCGAAGCCATTCGCAAGCAAGTGGAAGAAACCACGGGTATTTTTACAACGGTTGGGATCGGCCCTAACCCGTTAATGGCCAAGCTTGCGTTAGATAACGAAGCCAAGGAGAAAAACCCCTGGATCGCGGAATGGAGTTACGACGATGTGCAACAGAAATTATGGAATATCCAGCCGCTCACTGATTTTTGGTCGATTGGCAATAAAACTGCCGCCAAACTTGAAGCGATGGGCATTTATTCGATTAGAGATTTGGCGCTAAGTGAGCGTAAGCTGATTCATGATCGTTTCGGCATATTAGGGGATGCGCTGTACTTTCATGCCTGGGGGATCGATTATTCTGATCTCGCCCGCCGGTATTTACCGCGTAGTGAAAATAAAGGCTATGGCAATTCCCAAGTGTTGATGCGTGATTACACCACGATGGCTGATTTAGAAACGGTGTTGTCGGAAATTGCGGACCAAGTGGCCACGCGATTGCGCAAACATGGTGTCGTTGGCGAAGTCGTCGGCATTTCCGTTGGCTTTGCGGAATCAGATGCGCAAGGTAAAACGCATTGGGGCGCGCAAACGCATATCGATCCGACGAATCGTACCGATGATCTGATCCGCGCTGTCCGCTATTTATTGCATAAAAAGTGGCAAGGCAACGCGATTCGCAACGTTGGCGTGCGGGTCAATCGCATCAGCAAGCCAGCCACGATTCAAACGGACTTATTTGAAGACTATGACCAATTAGAAGCCGAACAGCGATTAGCCGCTAGCATTGATAAAATCCGTGATCGTTTCGGCTACAAAGCCATCGTGCGAGGGTATTCGAAGACCAAGGGTGGCACGGCAATCGATCGTTCAGGCTTAGTCGGCGGGCATGCTGGCTAGAAAGGAGTTTTTATGTTATTGGAATCAAGGCAACTGATTGCTAACTTTGATAAGTATTTTTTGCGCAAATATAAATGGCGTTATGTGTTGATGGTGGTGAATAATCATTATTTTGATCGGTATTCGTTTTTCTTGCAGGCTTGGCGCTTTGGGGATGCCTTGCACTACAGCTATGATTTGATGGAAATGCCGCGTGATGAGGCGAAGTACCAACAAGTCATGCAAGACTTACGCGCCCACACCAAAATGCGTATCGAATTTCGCGACACGCATGACCTCGTGCATCCAGGCCGCGATATTGTCAATGATATGGTGCATGGGCATGGCACTAGCACCCGCTACCATGATCAAAAGATGAAATAGGCGAGCTGTCTGGTGTGACATCAAGGCATAAAAAAATCAGGCACGCGGCCTGATCTTGGTTTGAAACTATTTGGTTGATTTGCGAGTGGTGATATCAAAGCCTAAGCGAATCGTCTTGGCATCGATTTCTTCTTTGTTCATCATCTTGGTCAACAAGCGCATGGCCACGGCACCGATATCATACA
>CAKRHU010000130.1 GCA_934339215.1 uncultured Lacticaseibacillus sp. | reverse complement strand
GTCATCGCAATGTCGTGCCGACAGTCGGCTTCACCAAACTGAATGATTTAACCTTAAACGACGATCAAGTGGGGATCGTCGCTTATGAAGAAGCTGCCAAGCATGGCGAAGCGGCGCGGTTGGTTCAAACTGTACGAACGCATCCGCAAAGTTTGATCGCGGTGTTTGGACCAGAAGGCGGCATGAGTCCGCAAGAAGTGGCATCATTGCAACAAATCGGGTTTGTACCAGCAGGGTTGGGACCGCGCATTATGCGCACGGAGACCGCACCACTATACTTACTCAGCGCCATCAGCGCGCTAGTTGAATTACAGGAGATCTAATCGCTTATGCAAAAATTGCTTTCTTGGTCCAAATCCAATGCTGGCTTGATCGTGTTTGGGGACTTGATCCTCACTTTGATCATGCCTTGGGTCCTTAAATTTGCTGGCGCGTCTGTGGCGATGCGCGTCGGGTTGTTATTTATCGTCATCAATGGGTTATGGTCGCTTTGGATCGGCCATCTCATGCGCAAAGCCCACTTACCTTGGTGGTATAGTTTGATCATGCCTGTATTATTTGGCTTGATGGTTTATTTGCGTTTTGCCAAGTACAATTATTGGTTCTTACCCATTTATTGGTTGCTGACGATGCTGAGTTGGATCAAGAAGGATTGAAGCGACCCAACCGCATTGGTATAATAGCGACAAGCACTGCCGAGCCAGACTTTCTGCGCTCGGCTTTTGTGCAATCATGTTGAATTTGTCTAAACAAGTCACGCCGCAGCTGCTGCTTTGCGCCGGCGGTGGCGTCTGAGGAGGGAATTATGGCAGAAGAAATTGAATTGACGCAAGATCAAGTCATGGACATGTGCCGCAAATACATGAATGACGAGCATCTCGCTTTTGTCAAGAAAGCCTACGACTTTGCCGCTTATGTGCACCATGATCAACGCCGCAAGTCTGGGGAACCTTACATTATTCATCCGATTCAAGTCGCCGGCATTTTAGCCGATTTGAAAATGGATCCCGTGACGGTGGCTTCGGGGTACTTACATGATGTTGTCGAAGATACCAACATTACCCTCGGTGACATTCAAGAAGTGTTCGGCAAAGAAACGGCAGTGATCGTCGACGGCTTGACCAAGTTGTCGAAAGTCACTTACGTTGCCCACAAAGATGAACTCGCGGAAAACCACCGCAAAATGTTATTGGCGATGGCCAAAGACATGCGGGTCATTTTGGTGAAGTTGGCTGATCGCTTACACAACATGCGCACCTTGATGCACTTGCGCCCAGATAAACAACGTCGCATTGCCAACGAAACCTTGGAAATCTATGCGCCACTGGCCGATCGCTTAGGGATCAGTACCATCAAGTGGGAGCTGGAAGATCTCTCTTTGCGTTATTTGAACCCTCAACAGTATTACCGCATCGCACAGTTGATGAAGTCCAAGCGTGGTGAGCGCGAGGCATACATTCAAGGCGCCATCAAAGAAATCAATGCAGCCTTGGCTGACCTCAACATGAAATATGAGATCTATGGTCGCCCGAAGCACATTTATTCCATTTACAAAAAAATGCGTGACAAGCATAAGCAATTCGATGAACTTTACGATTTGCTGGCTGTGCGGGTGATCACCGAAACCATTAAAGACTGTTATGCGGTGCTTGGCGCCATTCACACCAAGTGGAAGCCAATGCCAGGGCGGTTCAAAGACTACATCGCCATGCCAAAAGCCAACATGTATCAATCCTTGCACACGACCGTGATCGGGCCTAAAGGCAAGCCTTTGGAAGTGCAGATCCGTACCGAAGAAATGCACCACGTCGCTGAATACGGGGTTGCGGCGCACTGGGCGTATAAAGAAGGCCAAACCCAAGAAGTTCAATACGACAAGTCTGGCAAAAAGCTCGACATGTTCCGCGAAATCTTGGAAATCCAAGATGAAGCTGACGACGCCAACGACTTTATGGAATCCGTTAAAGGTGATATCTTCTCCGATCGGGTGTATGTGTTTACACCACGCGGGGATGTGTACGAACTGCCTAAAGGTGCCGGACCCTTGGACTTTGCTTACATGGTCCACACCGATGTTGGTAACAAAACTGTCGGCGCTAAAGTCAACGGCAAAATCGTGCCGTTGAACTACCAGCTCAAAAACGGCGACATTGTCGAAGTTTTGACTGCGAGTGGTTCAAAGCCTTCCCGTGACTGGGTCAACTTGGTGTTCACTTCTCGGGCGCGCAACAAGATCCGGCGTTACTTCAAACAAGAAGACAAAGAAGAAAATGCCATCAAAGGCCGCGACATGTTGGAACATCAACTGCTCGATCAAGGCTTCGCGCCAAAGGACTTCTTAGCGCCAAAACCGGCTATGGCAGATTTGTTGAAGCGTTTGAACTTCACGCAAGAATCTGAATTGATGTCTGCAATCGGCTACGGCGAATACACGCCAAAGATCATTGCCAACCGCTTGACGGAAAAAGTCCGCCGGGAAAAAGAAAAGGCCGAACAAGATGCCCGCGAGAAAGCCATTTTAGACGCGCATCAAAAAGTCACCACCGTTAACCGCGACAAACCAGCACCAAAGCCAACGTCACGCACCCAAGAAGGCATTGTGATCGAAGGCGTCGACAATTTGCTGGTGCACTTGGCCAAATGTTGTAACCCAGTGCCTGGCGACCCAATCGTCGGCTATGTCACCAAAGGCCGTGGGGTGACTATCCATCGCACGGATTGTCCAAATGTCGCTGCAGATTCTGAAATGGCTGGGCGATTGATCGATGTCGGTTGGCAAAACCTCAACGATCAATCGCAATTGTTTGACACCGATTTGGAAATTTACGGGTACAACCGTTCTGGGTTGTTGAACGATGTCTTGCAAACGTTGAATGCCCAAACTAAGAACCTCAACAATGTGGTTGGCCGCGTCGATCACGATAAAATGGCTGACATTCACGTCACTGTTGGGATACGGAACTTGGCTCACTTGGATCGCATGATGGATGCTGTGAAGAATATTCCAGATATTTATGAGGTCAAGCGGACCAAAGGGTAACCCAGTGTGACGGTTCGCAGTTTTAACCCAAAGGATAAGTCGGGATCGTGCTTTAAGTCCGGTCTCGGCTTATCCGCAAAGGCGTTGCAAAGCTGAACACGACGAAGGAGATTTATGAAAGCAGTGATTCAACGGGTCACGCAAGCTAGTGTGACCATCGAGGGTGCGATTCACGGCCAAATTGAGGCCGGATTTATGGTGTTGTTAGGCGTCGGGCCAGAAGATTCGCAGGAAGATGTGGATTATTTGGTCCACAAGATTTCCAAGTTGCGAGTTTTCTCTGATGCCCAAGGCAAAATGAATCTCGACATCAGCCAAATCGGCGGCAGCATTTTGTCGATTTCGCAATTTACGCTTTATGCCAGCACGACGCATGGCAATCGGCCGAGTTTTATTCAAGCCGCACCGCCTGCTTTAGGCGAACAACTTTACGACGCGTTCAACCACTCAATGGCTGAAACCGGGATCCCGGTCGAAGTGGGCGTGTTTGGCGCAGATATGCAAGTCAGCTTGGTCAATGATGGCCCAGTGACAATTCTGATCGATACGAAGGAGAAATAAATTTTTGATTACCAATGCGATTTGGGACCTCGACGGGACCTTGTATGACACTTACCCTGGCATTCTCAAAGCCTTGCACGATACCTTAGAAAGCATCGATGTCCATATCGATCAAGATGAACTGTACAAGATCATCAAACACGGTTCTGTGACTGAAACCGCCAAAAACTTTGCTCGCCAACAAAAGTTGGATGAAGATCAAGTGCTGGCTGAATATCACCGCCGCGAAGCTTTGGAAGTGATGAAAGCCACCCCTTATGCGCAAACCGCTGACGTCTTACAAGCAGTGGTTGACGCAGGCGGGAACAACTTACTGATGACGCACCGCGATGACAAGGCTTGGACATTATTAGCCCGCAATGGGTTAGACAAATTGTTCTTAGGTGGGGTGACCAGCGATTTACATCTGGCCCGCAAACCAAAACCTGATGCGGTCTTGTATTTGGTGGATCGCTATCAACTCAACCCTGAACGCACGGCGATGATCGGGGATCGCCGCTTAGACGTGATTGCCGGACAAGCTGCTAAGGTTCAAGGGGTCTACTTCAATATCGACAAACTCGATGATGCGCCAATGGCCGATCATCAAATCGAAACCTTGATGGACATTGTGCCATTGTTAGGTCGCTAGGATATCAAAATGCGTTACTTCTTTAATGGAAGTAATGCTTTTTTATTTGCGTGCAAACAAAAATGATCTCAGATTTCGAGATCATTTTCTTGGGATTATTGATGATTGCCTGCTGCAAAGTAAGCATTCATCCCGTTGACGATGTCTGCTGCCACGGTTTGTTGATAATTACCGGATTCGATGAACTTGAAGTCATGATCATCGTTGATGTAACCCATTTCGAGTAATACACTCGGTTGATCGTTGTCGCGTAAGACTTCATAATTCCCAAAGGCGACGCCACGATTGGTCAAACTCAAATTGCTCCCTAAAGCTTTGTTCAAGTTTGTGGCCAACGCTTTATCTTTAGAGGCGTTGTAATAGTAACTGGTAAAGCCGCTTGCCGTGTTGGCATTTGGCGTGGAATCAAAGTGGAAGGAGATAAAGGCATCTGCGTGGACTTTCTTGGCCACGACTGGACGCGGCGCTAAGTCGACGTAAGTGTCCGTTGACCGGGTGTAAACCACTTTAGCCCCAGCGGCTTCAAGTTTGGCGCCGACTGCTTTGGCCATTTGCAAGGTGTAAGTCTTTTCGTATTTACCAGAAGTGGACAATGCCCCGGTATCATTGCCGCCGTGACCTGGATCGATCACGATGGTCGCTTCAGATAACTTCGTGGCAGCTTTATTCGTCGACGCCCCAGGCATGGATAAGATCCAGCTGGCGATGTAGCCGGTTTTGCCATCGGCGGTCCGTACGTGATACCAATCACCGGATTGACTGAGTACCGTGACCGTTGCACCTTTGGCAATGCGAGTGACCACTGCGGCGTTTAACCCAGCCGTTTGGCGCACGTTGGCGGCCAAAGTGGTGGTGGCTTTCAATGTTGGCGTCGTCGCTTTGACTGTCGCAATTGCGGTTTGCGTCGGATTGATCGTGGTTGTCGCACCAGTTAATTGCAATAAACTGGAATCAACCCAAGCCGCCGTGTTGTTATATTGGATCTGACTCCAACCATTGCTTTGATATAATACGCTGACGGTACTCCCACTGCTTAAGGTGCCCAGTTGTTTGGCAGAACTTGAGGCGTATTGGCGCACGTTGACATTCGTCGTCGTGCGGGCAACTTTCGCTGCAGAAGTTGTCGCAGCATCTTCATGCACTAACCAAGAGGCGACCCAGCCGACGCGATTGCCAGCCAGGCGCACTT
>CAKRHU010000129.1 GCA_934339215.1 uncultured Lacticaseibacillus sp. | reverse complement strand
ACGAAATGATTCGTTTGATCCAGCAGTTGATGGCAGTGACCCCATTGCATAATTTCAACCTCAACTTAACGGCCAGCCAATATCAAGACTCACATACAGCTGAAGCTTTGCAAGATTTCGCCAACCAGCTCGATGGCCCAGATCATCTCACCATTGAAGTTACCGATGTCGTCGCCACGTCTGGGACACGGCAGATCAGTGCCGGGTATCGCGCCGCTGGGATGAATTTATTGATCGATGATGTCGGCAGTGATAATTCTTATGAACTGGTGCACGGCAAATTTGCGTATGTTGAAGGGGTGAAGTTCGCACTCCAAAACTTGCGGCGTACCACCAAACCTGACGAATTGCTTGAGCGCGTCCGTTTTTGGCAAAAAACTGCCGCTGACAATGGTCTGCTATTCATTCTTGAAGGGGTCGAAACCGCTGATGATCTTCAACAAGCCAAGCAAATGGGCATTCGCTATGTGCAAGGGTATTACTTCGATAAGCCAACTGATCCAACGCCGAATGCATCAGGTAATTGACTTTTCCACGCAACAATGAAACCGAGATCTCACGCTAAATTTCGGGAGAGAAATTCATGGCTATCGATTGAATCGTTTACGTCAACTGATTTTGCAATGATACGGCTTTAACGATATATTGTTGTTTTTTGAAACAGCTAACTAAGAAGAGGCACACGAGGTTGGGTGATGCCTCGTTATTTGTTCTGGGCAATATACTTCCTGCCAAATGCCGTGTCGCATGTGTTACTTTAATCGTCACTCTCACACAATGTCAAAATATACGGTTTACGCCAGTTTGCTGTACAATTAAGGTGACAGCAAAACACAAAGGGGTGACATTAACAATGAATATATTAATGTTATTTGAATTAAAACCAGAAACCGTGGCGCTTGCCCAGCGTGAGCATCCCACGTGGCAGTTCATCGATAAGTCCGATTACAAGCCGGAAATGGCTGGTGATATCGATGTGATTTTAGGGTGGAATGCGACAGGCGCACAGACCATTGCACAACCTAATCACGTGAAGTTTGTTCAAGCGATGTCTGCCGGCGTAGATTATTTACCACTAGCAGAATTCGCGAAACAAGGCATTCAACTCGCCAATGTCTCAGGCATTCACGCCGAAGCAATCGCAGAATATGTCATCGCCGGCATTCTAGGCTTTGCGCATGGGTTGTTTCCAGTTGCCACCCGTTGGAACCGGGTCACGGATCATCTGTGGTCTTTGCAAGATGCACAAGCCGTCGTCTATGGTACCGGGCATATTGGGACCTTGATCGCCAAACATCTGCGTCAATTTGGTGTGAAGGTGACAGGTGTCGATCGTCACGGGGTCGCTAAACCTGAATTTGATGCCGTCACCACCGATAAAATGGTTGCCCGGAACGCCGACATCGTGGTCAATGTGATGCCATTAACCGCTGAAACGCATCATTATTATGACGCCGACTTCTTCAATCAACTGGAAAACCAGCCATTGTTTGTCAATGTCGGGCGCGGTCCGAGCGTTGATGAAGTCGCGTTAGTCAACGCCTTGGATCACCAGCTCAAAGGTGCAGTCTTGGATGTCTTCAATGAAGAACCTTTGCCAGACACGTCACCGCTTTGGCAGTTGCCGAATGTTTGGATGACCCCGCATATTTCAGGCCAAGTGACGCATTTGCGCCAGCAAGTCGCGGATATTTTTTTGCCGAATGTTGAACAACTCGAAAAAACCGGCACCCTCAATAGTCATCAAGTTAACTTGAGTACAGGGTATTAATGGGGTAAACTGATAGTGTAATCGTTTCCAACAAACAGGAGGAAGTTTATGTCGCAACGCACAACGGAAATCATCAGTTTGCTTGAAGATGCTTTGTTGACCAAACGCCCAGTCATTGTGAAAACCATGGACAAAACGACCTTACACGGGGTGGTCGACGCCATCACGCCAGGGCAGGTGAAGCCTTACGCGGAACGCTCGACGGTCACCGTCACCACCAAAAAAGGCCCCAAGCACGTCGCCGAATATGCGATCGTGCACATCAAATGGGCCTGAACTCAGCCGGCTTACCTCTGGTAAGTCGGCTTTTTGCGCGGTATAATCTTAGTCAACCACAAGTGTGAAAGGGGTATTGTCAATGACCAAAGTTCAAGATGATTTATATGAAGCCGTAAACGGCGAATGGGCCAAAACCGCCACGATTCCAGATGATAAGCCAACGACCGGGGGCTTTGCTGACCTCGCCGATGATGTTGAAAAGAAATTAATGGGGGATTTTGACGCCGTCGCTAAAGGCGAAAAGTCTGCCCCAGATCAATATTTTGCCGAAGCCGTCAAACTTTATCAAAAAGCGGCCGACTTTAAAGCCCGCGACGCTGCTGGCATCAAACCGGTATTAAACCGCTTGGTCAACTTAAATCAAGTGGACTCAATGGCTGGCTTCAACGCCAAAGCGGCGCAATTGGATCTGGACTTATATCCACTTCCATTTTCTGCCGGGGTTGAACCTGACATGAAAAACACCGCCCAAAACGTCTTCACAGTGTCTGGCCCAAGCACCATTTTGCCAGATACCACGTATTACGCCGATGACAACCCGCAAGGTCCACAATTAATGGGCTTGTGGTCTGACATGGCCAAAAAGATCTTAGCACAAACGGATCTGCTGCCAGAAGATCAAGCAGCTTACTTAGCTGACACCATCGCTTTTGATGCGGAAATCGCCAAGCACGTCAAATCTTCTGAGGAATGGGCCGACTATCCAAAAGCTTACAACCCTTACAAGTTTGACGATGTCGTCGAAAAGTTCGGTGAATTTGACTTTGCCAAATATGCCGACACCTTGTTGCCTGCGCATCCAGATACGGTGATTGTCGCCGATCCGCGCTTCTTAGACGAATTCACGCAATTGTTCAATGCCGATACTTTCATTCAATATGCACACTGGGCTTATGTGATCGAATTGTTGAGCAACACCGGCTACTTGTCTGACGATTTGCGCATCGAAGGCGGTAGCTTCTCGCGGGCATTGTCTGGTTTAGCCGCAGCGCCGACACAAGCCAAGCATGCTTATCGCTTAGCCAACAGCGTTTTCTCTGAACCCATCGGGATTTACTATGGGCAGACTTACTTTGGTGAAGCCGCCAAAGCCGACGTCACCAAGCTCGTTGAGAAAATGATCGCCACATACAAGCGTCGTTTAGCCAAGTCTGATTGGTTATCGCAATCCACCAAAGACAAAGCCATCGTCAAGCTCAACACCATGGTTTTGAAAATGGGCTACCCAGACAAAGCCAATGCGGTTTATGACTTGTTGCATGTCGATGAAAAGGCTGATTTGCTAACCGCCGCCACCGAAATTGCCAAAACCCGCCACGCTTACCACTTGCAACAATTGACCAAGCCAGTCGATCGTAGCGAATGGGCGATGCCAGGACATTTGGTCAACGCATGCTATGACCCATCGCGCAATGACATCACGTTCCCAGCCGCCATTTTGCAAGCACCATTTTACGCCTTGTCCCAATCGGACTCCCAAAACCTCGGTGGGATCGGTGCGGTCATCGCGCATGAAATTTCTCATGGTTTTGACAACAATGGGGCGCAATTCGATGAATTTGGGAACTTGTCTGATTGGTGGCAACCAGAAGACTACGATCACTTCAAAGTCTTGACTCAGGAAATGATCGATCAATTCGATGGCTTGGAAACCGAAGCCGGTCTCGTCAATGGTAAACTCGTGGTGTCTGAAAACATCGCTGATGCTGGTGGTTTAGCCGCAGCCTTAGAAACGGCCAAAGGCTTAGATGACACCGATTTGAAGGCTTTCTTCACCAACTGGGCGGAAGTTTGGCGCATGAAAGCTCGCAAGCAATACATGCAATTGCTGTTGAGCATCGATGTGCATGCCCCAGCCAAGTTACGGGCGAATGTGCAAGTGCAAAACCTTGAAGACTGGTACACGACGTTTGACGTCAAGCCAGGCGACGGGATGTACTTAGCCCCAGACAAACGCATTACGATTTGGTAATTTGAACAACGTGTCGTGATCTGATGATCGCGGCACGTTTTTTTGTATCGCCAGAAATTTATCCATTTATTGTACAATGTACAGAAAGGTTGTACAATGATGATGAAGGGGATGATAATATGGATGCTGTAAGTTATAGCAATTTTCGTCAGAATCTCAAGAGTTTTATGAAGCAAGTCAATAACGATGCTGATGCCGTTATCGTCACTGCCAAAGAACCTGAAGATAACGTTGTCGTCATGAGTCAGCGTGACTATGATGCGATGCAAGAAACCTTGCGAATCATGAGTAATAAATATTTGATGGCTAAAATCAATGAAGGCGATCGCCAATTCAAGGCTGGAAAAGGGATCATTCATGATTTAATTGAGGTAGATGATGATTAAATCTTGGTCCGATCAAGCGTGGGATGATTACATGTACTGGCATAACCAAAATGATCGCCGTGTGATCAAGCAAATCAACAAATTGATCAAGGACATCGATCGTGGCAACCCATATGAAGGCTTGGGTAAGCCTGAGGGGTTGAAGCATGATTTGGCAGGAAAATGGTCGCGAAGAATCACGCAAGAGGATCGGTTGGTTTACAAAGTAGTCGAAGATGTCTTGATGATCTATTCATGCAAAGATCATTATGAATGAAGCACAAGGATTGGAACCAGTCCCTTTTTATGCATATTTAGCAGTCGTTAAAAAAAGCGCCATGCTCAGGTGAGTGAGCATGGCGCCATTTTGATTTAGCTAGCAAGTTGCTTTAACGCATCGGGACGAAAGCCGGAGAAAGCTTCAAGACCATCTGCTTCAAGGACGGGAACGGCTTGGAAGCCTTTGTTCTTCAAGTAGTCGATGTATTCTGGTTCTTCATTGATGTTGTGTTCAACAAAATCGATGCCGTGAGTCCGCAAGTAGTTTTTAGTCATGCGGCATTGCGGGCAGCCGTTTTTAGTAAATAATGTGACGTCGTTATTCATGGAAAATCGCCTCTCTTGGTTATCTGATAAAGATAGTATACTGGCAGTTGTGGTTACTGTCAAGAATTATCACTAGATATAGTATGAGACGATTGCCACCCCAATATCTGGGGTAGGCTTATGATACCACCACTAAGCGGCTTTCACAAGATAGGCGACAATAGGCGTGAGAATTGTTGTTTGAAGCGCAACCAATGACTTTGCGCCTGAATGGCCTCTACAGTCAATAATCGCGAGTGTTTTTGATCTTCAATGAAGGCTTGCTGTAATTGTTGTGCCAAAGTATCATCGTAAATAAAGGCATTGGCTTCAAAGTTCAACTTAAAGCTGCGAATATCTAAATTTGCTGAGCCGACGCTGGCCAGGTGGCCATCCACCACCATGGTTTTGGCATGCAAGAACCCATTTTGATAATGGTACACTTTGACGCCAACCTTAGTTAAGGCAGTGGCATAGT
>CAKRHU010000128.1 GCA_934339215.1 uncultured Lacticaseibacillus sp. | reverse complement strand
GGCAACTTGTCCAATTTTCCGCAGTGGCGCCAAGGCGCTGGAGCTCACGTATTTTCGGGCCGCAAGGCAATTGGTATGGCTAACTGGAAGATTCAAAACACGCTTACGATGCCGGACAGCATGAGAGAAATATTCCTTTCACACGTTAACACGTTTGCGGCATGAAAAAAAGCGGCACTCAGCCGCTTTTTCATCAAGCTTACAGATTTGGATCCATTTTGAAGGTGAGCTTGGATAATTCAGTACCTTCAGTCATCAATTCAAACAAGAAATCACGTGTCGTGGTCAGATAGTGATCCACAATGCGTTGGTTTTGTTGTGTCAAGTAAGCCGTTTGCGCGGCACCTTCAAGGCCTAGCGCATGGGTTTGAATCGTCGCGATTTCACGGCGCGCCCATTCGCTTAAGCCTTTTTGATAAGCAAGGTCGGCTTCGATGAAGTCTTCGTAGTGACTTTCAACCACCATGGCTAATGCTTCAAACAACCAGTAAGCGGAATCCAAGGTCATTTTTTCAGGCACATCGGTGTAGGCTTTGGCGATCGCGTCAGTGTTAGCAAACATTGGCACATGCGGGCAGAACGTTGGAATCCCGAAGCCGACCCATTGCACGGCCAGGTCGCCCATTTGCAAAATATGAGAGTTGGCTGTGCGTGACAGAGAAATCGCGCGGTAAGTCAACTTGTCGTGAGCTGAGCCATTGCCCATTGGATCATATTGGGTTTCATCGAAGTGAGACTTCAACACGTATTGCACATCTTCGATCGACAATTTGCGACTTGGTTTGCGGATAAAAGGCAATTCCGCCGATTCAGGGTCTTGGCTTTGATCTTCTGGGTTGAAGTACTTTTGCGCAAACCAAACGCGTGGGGTGTTGTAGTGATGATCCTTCTTAGTATCTGTGCCAAAAATGTGGCGGAAGTTGAAACCTTCTGGATCAGGATTCAAGTGGTGGCTTTCCACGAATGCTTGAATGCCAGCAGCCCATTGATAATTGTCCGGGTCGTTGAAGTCGATTTGTTGAATCGCCACTTGGTTGGCAGCAACCGCATAACAGTCGTCGGGAATCTTTACTGCGACCCATTGATGGCCAGTGACGATTTCCATGTACCACACTTCGTTGGCATCGATGAACTGCACGCCGTTACCTTCAGCGGAACCGTACTTAGCCACCAGTTCGCCTAAGTATTGCACGCCGTGGCGCGCAGAATCGATGAATGGCAGCACTAAAGTCGTCAAAGCATCTTCAGCTAACCCATTTTGCACGAAAGGATCATACGCTAAAACGCGTTCGTTAGCATAAACGGATTCGGTCGCAGATTCGCCGACATTTTTGCTGTTGAAGCCATCTTCTTCGTTAGGGCCTGCAGATTGATCGACGTCTGGCGTGGCAGTGTAGCGCATGCCACTGGCAGGCAGCGGCACGGTCAATTGGTTATAAGCCGACACAAAAGTTTCTTTGCGGCCAGTGACGGCGGGTTGGACGATCACCGCTTTAGGATGGATCGCTTTGAGGCGGTCTTCGTTGCGTGAAATATAAGTCGTGCCTTCTAATGAAGCCTTTTTCCCGACCATAATTGAGGTACATGCAGAACGTTTGATAGACATGTTGCTTCCTCCTTATTCAAAAACCCAACCAATTATACTATTTCACCGTGCGCTTGCGCAAAAGCGGTACCACCATCGCCAAGCTCATCAACACCAACAATCCGAACGCTTTGCCGTTACCAGATGGTTGGCCTGGTGTGAGGATGCCAGACACTTGCAAGCCGATGCCGATCAACCCGATCAATGAGCCACCTGCAATCAAGCCACTGGCTAACGACACCCCAGAATCCACCCGCTGTTTCTTCACGGCTTCATCTTTGGATAGTTTCTCCACTAACAAGCGCAACAGTGCCCCGACTAAAATGACGCTAGTGGTCGCCATCGGCAAGTAAAAGCCGAGTGCCACCGTCATAATCGGCAGCTTTAACAACCAACACACGATCCCCAGCACTGCGCCGACAATGATCATGATCCAAGGCAAATGCCCAGACATAATGCCAGCCGTTAACGTTGCGATCAAGTTGGCTTGTGGCAACCCAAATGGCGGATTGGCGCCAGTCACCGCCAGTTGTGGTGCCAGTAAGCTCATCGTCCCGATCACCACCACGACCCCAACTAATGCTGCGATCACAAAGTATTTTTGCATCCGTTGGCGATCACCTTTGACCAGATAATTCACTTTTTGCGTTTGGGTATACGCCCCGCCCACAGAAATTGCCGTGACGATAAACACACCGAACAACAACAGCCACTGGGTGTGATGCGCGTCACTCCAACCACACAAGACAAACACTAAAGTCATGATCACCAAACTGGCAATCGTCATCCCGGACACTGGCGCATTGGAACAACCGATCGTCCCCGCCATCCGCGCGCTGACAATGACAAACAACAACGCCAAGACCAAAGATAAAAAGCCTGCCAACAGCGCTAACCATAAATTATCCGCAACGATCAACCCGATACCAAAAATGCCGACACTGGCGATGGCTAAACCAATCAACCCTAAGGTGTCCTTTTGGGAGGCGTCTTTGGCATGTAGGGTTTGTTGCAAGGAAGTTTTGATCACTGGCAATAACTTCAACGCCCCGATCAAACCGCCGCAAAGCATCATCCCAGCGCCGATGTATTTGGAATACGCCCCAGCTAACGCATCAACGCCAAGTGCGTTCACCGCGGCTTCTGTGTTCCATACCGTGGCAGAATCGCCAGCCATATGCGCAAAGTACGCGACTAATGGCGTGATCCCAAAGTTGGCCAACAAGCTACCGGCAAACATCGTCACCGAAACTTCTAAGCCGACCACAAAACCGATCCCGGCTAACATCGGATTGACCTCTAAGGCAAATTTCCACCGATAACTGGCATTACCAAAATAGGTCATCGTGGTGTTGACCCAACCCAGCACTTGGGTGGACAACGCGGTGAGCACACCACCGACGCCAAAGCCCCAAGCCATTTTGGTCAAGGAGTCGCGATTGCCATCCCCGGCAGTCAACGCTGTGGCGATGGCTTGTGATTCCGGGTAAGCGAGTTGGCCATCTTGTTCCACCACCATATAATGCTCAACGATGCTGGCGACGCCAACGGCAAACAGCACAGCTAAGGCGCCAACAGCGATGCCAACAAAGAAATTCACCTTCCCGCCAATCAAAATGATCGCCGGCACCACATAGATCATGCCACTGGCGATGGACTCCCCACCACTGGACATGCCTTGAATCAAATTCTTCCCGCGCATCCCTTGCGCATGGGCGAAGGCTTTGACTAATCCGGAGCCGATGATGGCACCTGGAATGCCGGCAGCCACTGTCAGTCCCGCTTTCATTCCAGAATATGCCGTGCTGGCGGCAAAAATAATTGCCAACACGATGCCGACAATGGTGACAAATATCGCCCCAGCCGGTTGTTGTGTCGAGTTCTTCATGATATCCTCCATTAGGCTTGTCAATGCCTGCAATCGTAGAGGAGTACGGAATCTGACGCAACAGTTGTGAGAAAAGCCTCACATTTTCGTCAACGGGTTGCACAAAACCGATATTAATGCGGATTATTTTTAGAAAAGGTTCGGAATTTACGAATCGCGAGCTGAATGCGCTGGCTTCGATTAATATTTTGATATTAACGTTTCTGAGCAGACCCTCGTTTTCTCATTGCTTTCACGGGTATAATTAAACTAATCAAACTTTGGAGGACGATTATGATTCGACCGATCAACCACGACACGTTATTTCTACAACAAAAAGCCAAACCGGCTACTCCTAAAGACGCCAGCTTGATCAAAGATCTGCATGATACCTTAGCCGCTCACCGCGAGCGTTGTGTCGGCATGGCTGCCAACATGATCGGCGTCAATCGCGCCATGATCATCGCGTCAATGGGTCCGATCGACATGGTGTTGATCAATCCGCGCATCACACAAAAAGCTGGCGCCTTTGAGACTGAAGAAGGTTGCTTGTCGTTAACAGGCGTTCGCCCTTGTACCCGTTACCAACAGATCACGGTGCAGTATTTAGATGAACAGTGGCACCCGCAAACCCGTCAGTTCAGTGATTTCTTCGCGCAAATCATTCAACATGAATGTGATCATTTAGCCGGGATCTTGATCTAAGCGACTAAATGGCAGTCAGTTTCATTTTGTCAACCGTACAAGCTGAAAAGCTTGTTTTTTTATGAATACAAATAATTCAAAGTCGCGGTAGCCTTTTCAGCGTATATTTTGTACGAATATTCAACGACAGCCAAAAGTGGCAGCGTTTGCATAGAACGCGCTATAATTAAAGTGAGTTTAAAATAGAAAGGACTGTGATACCGATGAAAAAAATCATCAATGATCCTGCAGCGGTGGTCCCAGAAATGGTAGATGGCCTGGTGCGTGCATATCCTCAAATTCTGGAACAGATCCCAGACACGACTGCCGTGGTCCGCGCAGACAAAGCTTCGATGACCGGAAAAGTTGCCGTGATTTCCGGTGGTGGCTCCGGACACGAACCGACCCATGCTGGCTTTGTGGGCAAAGGCATGTTATCAGCTGCCGTTTGTGGGCAAGTGTTCACCTCCCCGACCCCAGATCAGATCTATGAAGCCATCAAAGCTGCTGATCAAGGCCGCGGCGTGTTCATGGTGGTCAAAAACTATTCTGGCGACGTGATGAACTTTGATATGGCCAAAGATATGGCGGCAATGGATGACATTGAGGTGGCTTCCATTGTGGTCGACGATGATATCGCCGTCGAAAATTCACTCTACACGCAAGGCCGTCGGGGTGTGGCTGGCACCTTGTTCATGCATAAGATCTTAGGCAACGCTGCGCAAAATGGGGCCAGCCTAGAAACGCTGTCCAAGCTGGCAGAAGCAGTCTTACCCCATATCAATACTGTGGCGGTTGCATTGTCCGCAGCCACGGTACCAGAAGCCGGCAAACCAGGGTTCACTTTAGCCGAAGATGAAATTGAATATGGCGTCGGCATTCATTCAGAACCTGGTTATCGACGCGAAAAATTACGCCCAAGCAAAGACCTGGTCGCAGAATTGCTGAAAAAGCTGGATGACGCCCTGCATTTAGATCCTGCTAAGCAATACGCAGTGTTAGTCAACGGCATGGGCGTCACGCCACTGATGGAACAATACATTTTCAGCCATGACCTATTTGATGCGTTAGCTGAAAAGCAAATCACGCCAGCGTTTACGAAAGTCGGCAACTTGATGACTTCCATCGATATGGCCGGCATCAGTTTAACGATTTTTGAATTGGCAGATCCCGCTTGGCTTGACGCATTGAACGCGCCTGTTGAAACCATCGCTTGGTAAGAAAGAAGGCATTGCATGTTAACTCCAGAAATCGCACGTTTGTGGTTGCAAAACTTTGCGGCTTTGATTGATGACAACAAAGCTCACTTATCTGATTTAGATACCCCGATCGGAGATGCCGACCATGGCAA
>CAKRHU010000127.1 GCA_934339215.1 uncultured Lacticaseibacillus sp. | reverse complement strand
CCGTCCAAGTGCTCAAAGAGATGCATCGCATGAATACGCCAGCCGGTGCCATTATTTTAGGCGCCGCAGTGGCTGACGATATTATGTGTGTGATCCTGTTAGGCCTGTGTGTCGCCTTCTTTGGCACCAGTGCTGCGGCGGGACAACCTTTCATCTTGACATTATTGCCTAAGTTACTGTTTTTCGTGATCATGGTGGTTTTAGCCAAGTGGTTCGTGCCAAAGTTTCTGGATATCTTTTGCAAGCTGACTGCCAGTGAGAATGAAACCACCGCAGCGATGATCTTATGCTTTGGTTTTGCGGCGATCGCCGTAGCTTGTGGCATGAGTGATGTTTTAGGCGCTTATATCGCTGGTTTAGCCATTTCTGAAACCGCTCACAAAAAAGCTTTGGCGATGAAAGTCGAACCAATCGGCTATGCCGTGTTTATTCCGGTATTTTTCGTATCGATCGGCTTGAATATCAGTTTCAAAGGTATGAGCAAAGATCTTTTATTTATTGCGTTATTAGTCTTAATCGCAATTTTAGGCAAACAGCTCGGCGGGGCGATCGGGGCCCGCTTGTTCAAGCTGAGCTGGTCTGAAAGTAATATCGTCGGCGCTGGTATGATTTCGCGAGGCGAAATGGCCTTAGTCGTATCCAACGTTGCATTAGGGGCGCACTTGATCGACCAAAATCATTACACCGCGATGATCGTCGTCACGGTGGTCACGACCTTGATCGCCCCATTAATTTTAAAAGCATTGATTCAACATCAAACTAGTCCACAGCCATTATCACAACCTGAGGTGAAATCATGACCAAACCTGAATTTGGGACTGCCAACTGGGCGGTTCTTATTATCTATTTGTTAGCCATGCTGCTCGTCGGGGTTTACTTTACCCGCCGTGCAAGTAAAAGTACAGACGCTTTCTTCAAAGCAGAAGGCAAAATTCCCGCCTGGGCGGCAGGCTTTAGTATTTATGCCACGACCTTATCGGCGATCACTTTCATGTCCACACCAGAAAAGTCTTTCTTGACCGACTGGGGTTATGCCGTTGGGAACTTGTGCATTATCTTTATGATCCCATTTTTAATTAAGTATTATGTGCCATTCTTCCGCAAACTCAAAGTCACCACGGCTTATGAATATTTGGAAGAACGCTTCAACCCCGTCATGCGAGTTTTAGGTAGTATTTTGTTTATGCTGTATCATATCGGCCGCGTGGCAATTGTTATTTACTTACCAATCATTGCCATCACCAGTGTGTCCACAATCAATCCGATCGTCATTGCTTTGTTTGTCGGCGGGTTATGTATCATCTACACCTTCTTAGGTGGGATCGAAGGGGTCATTTGGTCTGACGTGATTCAAGGGATCTTGCTACTTGGTGGGGCGTTACTGGTTTGTGTTCTCGGCGCACATTATGTTGACGGCGGCTGGGGCACTGTCATGGGTGACGCGATCCAAGGCAAGAAGTTCTTCTCAAGTTTAGACTTTAAAGTTTCTGACATTTCTCGCTTCATTCCGATCATTTTTGCTGGGTCGATTTTCAATAACTTATACCAATACACTGCCAGCCAAGATGTTGTGCAGCGTTACCAAACGACTTCCTCTATGGAAGAAACTAAGAAATCCCTTTGGACCAACGGTTTGTTAGCCTTTATCACCATTCCGATCTTCTACGGGATGGGGACTGTACTTTACTCCTTCTACGCGCATAACGGCGGGGTACCTCATGGTATGACCACCAGTGCCATTGTCCCTTACTTCATTGTCACGAAAATGCCTGCTGGGGTCGCTGGATTGATCATCGCTGCGATTTTTGCCGCGGCGCAATCCACTATTGCTTCAAGCTTGAACGCGATTTCCTCATGCTTTGTCACTGACATCAAGCAGCGCTTCTTTGGTAAGAAACGCTGGGCTGTATCTGATGTGAACTTAGCCCGGGTCATCATTGCCGTTTCTGGATTGTTCTCCTTGGCAATTGCCATTTACTTATTAGCTGGGAATGCTTCTGGTACTTGGGATCTGTTCTTAATGATCACTGGGTTGTTCGGTGTACCAGTTGCTGGGATCTTTGCTGCAGGGATCTTCACGCATGCCGCTAACGGTTTTTCTTCCGTCACTGGCTTGATCATTTCTGCGATCGTCACTTGGATCGTAGATCAAACCAACACCAGTCCCTTCATTATCTCCAGTATCTCCTTTTTAGTCGCCTTCTTCGTCGCTTGGTTGATCGGCTTGATCACACCGAAGTTTGGCAAGAATGTCGACGGCTTAACTGCCAAAACCATCAAGATGGAATACAAACAACCTAAATAATTAAATGATTCAACCAGCGCCCACGATGAAAGTCGTGGGCGCTGTGCTATGATTAGAACAAAAAGATTCTGTGGGTGAACACGATGAGCATTTTGGACCAAATTGAGGAGAATTTTCCACATTTAGCACGTCAAGAACGTAAAATCGCCATGTTTGTGACGCAACATCCTGATCAGGTCCAAGGCATGCATATCGCTGCTTTGGCCAAAATCACTGGTGTAGCCACCGCAACCGTAACGCGTTTCGTCAAAAAAATGGGCTGTGCCGATTATTCGACATTCAAAGTGCAACTCGCATCTGCGCAAGGCATCGCTGTTCCACCACCAGATACTGGCAGTGCTGGCGATAAAGTATTTTCGATTTACTCGAAATTATTACAAGGCACTTGGGCACATTTGAACATGACGCAGCTTGAACAAATCGTGCAAGTAATTTCCAGTGCACGCCGTGTTTATGTCTACGGGCAAGGCAGCTCTGGTTATACTGCTGAAGAATTCAGCCAACGTTTGATCCGCATGGGCATCGACACGCTGTGTACCACGGACACACATATGATGTTTATCAACGGCTCGATCATGTCAGCAGCTGATGTGGTGATCGTGCTATCCAATTCTGGTAGTTCGCATGAAGTGAATTCTGCCGCAGCTTTAGGCAAGCGCAATGGCGCAAGACTGATCGGGATCACTGCTTTTTCCGAAAGTCCGCTAGCGGCGCTGGTGGACTTCTCTGTGATCGTCAAAAGCGCCAACTTTGTCACCAACACTCGCTTTGTCAACAGTCAGTTTGCCAGTATGTATGTTCTTGATATTTTAACCACCATGCTGTTAGAAAACGACACTTATCATCACCGTCTAGAAGGCACGGTGAAGCTGATCATGGATCACAAATTACATCATGAATAACCGATGAAAAACCGCTAATCAGCGGCTTTTTTGATTTGCACGAAAACACGCTGCTTGTCTTGAGCACTGCGCAATATCAGTAGCTGCTGATCTGGTCGCAAATTTGTAAGCTGCGCCTGTATTTGTGGGACGCGATCACGGTCAAAGTGCCAGACATATTTGAGGAATTCACAATAATCCGCGTCAAAATGTTCACTGAAGGTTGCTGGCATTTCCGGTCGTGTCTGGCGATCATGTCTAAAGCGCCATGACCGTTTCAAGATTCGATAAATTGCCACCACCCTCGGTACTTGCAGCCACAAAATCATATCCGCCTGAGCCAGCCGCAGATCCATACTGCCGGTATAGTTACCATCAATCACCCAATCATCGTGCGTCGCCATAAATCGGTGTTGTGTTTGGCGAAGTTTGATTTTTGCCTCATCGCTATAGTCGCTTTGATGCCATTCATGATCTAGCGACAACAGTGGCCAGCCGGTTTGCGCGACAATTTTTTGGATCAAGGTGGTTTTGCCCGCACCAGGACTGCCGATCACCATGATTTTCATAAGCTCACCTCTTCATGAATTCCATGCTACACTATAGCAGAAAGGACGTGGGCACATGGCAGATTATTTTGATTATTTGAAAAGCTTTGGTGGCATCACCTTTGATCAACAAACCATATCGATCGTCGATGCCGCGATTTTAGCGCAGTTGGCTTATTGTGACTTTGGTTCGCGGACTTACGGACGCCTCGGCGACCTCACGCAAGTCGACGCGAAAGCCATGATTGCTGGCACTTGGCAAGAAGCGCGCAATTTGCAACTGCTCTTGACCTTAGCCCAAACCCCACGTTATCAAAATGTCCACTGGTTGGCGGCCGTCGATGAATTCGATCCCCAGCGCCAACAACAATTTTCTGCGGTCACCTTTCAATTAACGCCTGACACTTTCTATTTAAGTTTTCGCGGGACGCGCGCGAGTTTTGTCGATTGGAAAGAAGATTTCAACCTCACTTTCCTAGATGCAATTCCATCGCAACTGGCCGCCAGCAAATATTTTGCGGAAATTGCCGATTATTACCCGGGAAATTATTACCTCGGTGGCCACTCCAAAGGCGGAAATTTGGCGACCTTTGCATTTGCCCATGCTGGTGAGCTGCAAAACTATGTCCAAATGGTTTACAATTTAGACGGTCCCGGTCTGCAGCACCCCTTGCCCCCTGATCCAAAAATTTTAAAACTCGTCCCGCAATCGTCTTTGATCGGCATCATTTTAGATCCGAGTCAAGATTTCGCAGTGGTGCACAGTACCGCCAGCGGGTTTAACCAACATGGTTTGTTTTCCTGGGAAACCCGCCAGCGCGATTTCGTCTATCTACCAGCGTTGGACGTGCGCTCGCGATATACGCAAAAACTGTTGAATCAATGGGTCGAAAGCCTTGACGATGATACCAAGCAACAAGCCTTAGACGCTGCTTATCAAGTCGTGCAAAACACTGAACAAGAAACCTTTGCAGACTTAGCCAAACAACCAGCAAGTTCAGCCAAAGCAATCTTATCCGGTTTAAAAAACGCCGATCGCAGTGCGTGGAAAACAGCCGCGCATGGCTTAGCGCAAGCGTTTATCGATAACGTGCCTAAACCGCCCCACAACAAGCCAGAAAAATAATGGCTTGTTTTTTTGACAATTGGTGTTACAATTTAAATCACAAGTTACTTTATAAAACACAGGAGGCATTTTCATGACAACATATGCAGTCACCGGTGCGACTGGCCATTTCGGTCAAGCCGCGATCAAAGCGTTACATCAGTTCTTACAACCAGGCGATGTGCTGATTGCTTTAGCGCGCAACCTTGAAAAAGCTCAAAAGCTCGTGTCCAGCGCCGTCCCAGTGCGTTTAGGCGATTACGACGACGTATCCAGCTTGACCCAAAGCTTGGTAGGTATCGACAAGTTATTGTTTGTTTCCAGCCAACCGGGGCAAGCTGTTTCGCGTGCTGACCAACATCAAAATGTGGTCAACGCCGCCAAGGCTGCTGGTGTGAAATTCATCGCCTACACTAGCTTCCCTAAAGCCCCAACTAACCCAGCCAGCTTAGCCGCCGATCACAAAGCCACTGAAGCGATGATCGAAGCTTCCGGAATTGCTCACAGCTTCTTGCGCAACAACTGGTACTTAGAAAATGAGTCTAGCACTTTAAAAGCTGGCGCAAACGGCAAAGACTTCGTTTACGCTGCCGGTGATGGCAAAGCGGGTTGGGCTTTAGAGCGCGAATACGCCGAAGCTGCGGCTCGCGTGATGACCTTATCTACGCCTAA
>CAKRHU010000126.1 GCA_934339215.1 uncultured Lacticaseibacillus sp. | reverse complement strand
AGCTTGAGCTTGCCGTTCTTGCGTCAAGTTGCGCAAGGCGGCATCGCGCTTGACCACTTCAGTCGGCGTCAACACTTGATCGCCATAATCAAATGCCAGATGCAAAACCAAGCTTTGTTTATGTTTGCCTAAATCAAACTTCGGTATCATTGTCGGCGCTTTAATCAATTCTGGCATGTCAATGATAGCGATAGGTTGTAAGTAGGCCACCAACTGGCGCAAGCTTTCGCGCTCATCAAACGCAAACGTCAAATGCAACTCATCGTGTGCCACAAAAAATTCCGTCAGCACGCGCTGAATCAAGTCAAATTGGGCAGTCGTCGCCTGGTAAAAATCGCTACTGCGAATCAGCAATTCATCACTGGCCACCACGGCATCAAAATCTTCATGAAAAGTAAATTCGTAACCGGTATCCATTTTAGTGACTCGCCCAGCAAACAACGCAGACTGGGCGTCAAAGGGCAAAACATTCAAGTGATCGTCTTGCGTTTGGTCATGCAAATTGACAAACACCACATGTGCCATTTGACTGATGGGCTTGACGACGCGCGCAAAGTCCCCAGGATTTAAAATCGCCATGCGCCGATACACCGACGCCGAGCCGCTCAAGCGCACTTGCTCCACGGGTTGGGTGTTGCTTAACAACGCGATCAACTGCCGCTCTGGTTCCCCAAACACTTGCGGTGACAAACTGAACACATGCTTGTGCCCTGCTAAAGCGAGCCGATCATGATTGTGATAAGCCGTCAAGAATTCTTGCATATCGCGCACCGCCAGGAAATGCCCATCTGATGCATTGGCTAGTCGTAATTTGATGAAGAAACGATCTTTTTTGGTCCAGTCAGATGCCACATAAGGATGCACCTCAAGGGTAGCTTCGAGCAGTAATTGGCCTTTAGTCGTTGTGGTCAAGTCATGAAAATATTGCGGTTCTGGCAAATCTAACCCAGCGACAAAGCGCGCGCCTGGTGACGCATCGCCGTGTTGTGGCAAGGTGGTATTAATCGCCAATGCAGCTTCGATGGATTGACCTTGGGCCTTGAAGTATAATTCCACCGCGGCAATGTGCTTACAGTACCCATGATCTGGGAAAAATGGGCAGCTGCAACTATCTTGGCTGGCGCGGATGCCAACGATCACATCGTATGCATGCGTGCCATAAACGCGTGCTTCAATCACTTTCAAATCTGGATCAATGGCAATGATTTCCACTTTGTGTGCCGCCACTATCGCCTTGCCGCGACTCCACATAACACTTGGCATTTTCCGATCTGACATCTGACTGACCTCACTTTTTCAATACTTTCAGTGTAACACAAATCCCCACTTTTCCCGCAATTGCTGTCCGGCGTCGACAGGGTGTTTTCGATTGTCTAGCCAGCTATACCCATAGCCAAGCGGTTCGAAAATTTGTGGGTTGATATCGCTAGCTTTCCTGAGGACCCTTACGATGTCGCGGCGACCAGCTGGAGTCCTAATTTCAAATTACTGAAACGGAGCCAAACCACTGGCACCTGGTGGCGGGTATAAAACCCAAACAATCGCGCGGGCAGTAAAAAAGCCAGACCATTTGGCCTGACTCTGATGTTACCTATTTGGTTAATGCTTCGACCGCCGCATTGAGTTGCGGATCATCGTCGGCATACTTTGTGGAAAGTTCTGCCACTAAGGCTTGCAAGGTCGCAGTATTGGCAGTACCGTCAGCGCTTAAGCCATGGGCAGATTGGAACGTTTTGACGGCTGCTTGGGTCGATGGTCCGTAATACCCATTTTCAGTCTTTGGATCGTTGCCCAAAGCCTTCAACAATTGTTGCAACGACTTCACGTCGCCAGATTCATCCCCTAGCTTCATCGAAGTCACTGAAAAGGCGGTGATGTTCATGTAGTCTGGATACTTGACTTTGATCGTTGGCGTGAGGCCTTTTTTGTTGATCCACGTACCATTTGGTGTCAGCCATTTGGCGACGGTCAACTTCAATTCCGCACTGGATGACATTGAAGCGACATTTTGCACCGTACCTTTGCCATAACTTTGTTCCCCGACTAATGGGGTTTTGTTATTTTCATTCAAGGCGGCTGACAAAATTTCAGAGGCAGAAGCAGAGTTGCCATCGATCAAAATGGCCATCGGTTCCGTTACTTTAAAGCCTTTGTCATATTTCTTGCCAGCTTTATAAGTTTGGACCGCACCAGTACGATCTTGGACTTTGACAATGGTTTGGCCATTCTTCAAACACATAGACGCGATCGCCAAGGCTTGGGTCAATTCCCCACCAGGGTTGCCACGTAAATCTAAGACAAAGGATTTGGCCCCTTGTTTGCGTAACTTCTTGACGGTGCTTTCGAATTGCTTAGCGGTTGGATCAGAGAAGGTGTCCATGGTGATGATGCCGATGGTTTTATTGGTTTTAGACATGCTGCCTTCAACGGTATCCGTGGTGATCTTCGCACGCTTCATTGAGAAAGTCATGGTTTTACCATCGCGTTTGACGGTAACTTTCACCGTGGTGCCAATTTTACCGCGGATCTTTTCAACCGCAGTGTTCACATCATCTTTGGCGACGTTTTTGCCATTGACTGCGATCAGCACATCACCAGTTTTCATGCCAGCTTTCTTGGCTGGCGTATTGGCCATGACGCCTTCAATGGTCAACTTGTTGTCGCCTTGTTGAACGGTGGCGCCGATACCACCAAATGATGCCGAAAGCGTGGAATCAAGGCTTGATTTAGAATCATTGGTCAAATACGTGGAGAATTGATCGCCTAATGAGTTGACCATGCCTTTGATCGCACCATTGGCTAACTTTTTGCTACTGGTGGATTTGTAATAGTTGTTTTCAATCGTTGCATAAGTACTTAACACTTTATCAAAGCCGGCTGGCAAATTGGCGCTAGACACGCCGACTGCTGAATCTCTTAAGCCATGGGCATAATAGCCGATCAAACCGCCACCGACTAAGGTGACACTCATCCCGACAGCTAAAAGCCAAGCAGGCACTTGTAAATGTTTTTTTGCCACAATTATCCTCCGATCTGTTCAGACGCTAAGTATTCGCGCCAGACATCGTCAAACACACTCATGCTTTGCAAATAATTACCGTTGAGTTCCAAGTAATTGCTGAGTGCGTCAAAATCTGTTTCTTGCTTGGGAAAACTGTGGTCTAAAAATGCGTTTTGCGCAAAACCGGCAATTTCGCCGTGATCATTGGGATCGCGCTTGGTCATTAAATATTGATAAAAGGTCTGGCGCATGCCCGACTCCTTTCAAACTACTGCCAATTCTCGTCAATAAACGTTTGGCGTTGCGCATGTTCTTGGGCATAGCGCCGCGGGTTGTGTTGATAGAATTCTTGATGTTCTTCTTCTGCTGGATAAAACGTTGACGCATCCACGATTTGGGTGACGATTGGGTGATCAAATCGCCCGCTAGCTTCCAAAGCTTTCTTAGAAGCCGCTGCAATGGCGCGTTGTTCAGCGTTGGCCACGTAAATCACGGGACGATAATTGTCACCGCGATCTTGGAATTGGCCCATGGCATCAGTGGGATCGGTTTGTTGCCAATAGATCTCAACCAGTTGCGCATAGGTGATGATGTCAGGATCAAAGGTAATCTCAACGGCTTCCGTATGGCCAGTGGTGTGGCTTTTGACTTGTTCGTAAGTCGGATTGGCGACATGGCCGCCAGTATAGCCGGAAACCACATTCAAGATCCCAGGTTGGGTCTCAAACGGTTCGACCATGCACCAAAAACAGCCGCCAGCAAAAATTGCAGTTTCTTTCATTTCAAATCAGTCCTTTGTTGAGCTGCTTGGCAGGTACACTGAAAAGTCGATATCATCGTTGGGTAAATCGATTTTCGTCGCTTTTAGTTTCATGCCATTTTGCAGTTTGAATTTGCTCAATTTTAACACAACCGTTTCTTTTGAGCTATTGAGTTTGACCCAGCTAGGTAATTTATAGCTGTGGCCAACATAATTGAGCACATAAGAAATCGGTACCGGTAAGCTGCCAATATTGAGCTTGGTAGCTTGGAGCTCGACATCCCCATTGGCGCGCACTAGCGGGTCAAACTGGAGTCCGAATTTGATCGTCGCACCGAAGAATTTGAAGTGACCGCCGAGCACTGCCGAGTCCCCGACTGTCAGCGTGTATTTAATTTTGGAATCTTTTAAATAATCGTTTAAATAGTAGTCAACGATGTGATTGACTTGGCGTTTCGTCAATTGAACGGAAAATGCAGGTTGTGAGTCATCAACGTCAGCACTTTGCGTGATTTGATCGTTGTATGGCGTCAAGATCTTGGCCGTGAACCAAATCCCTGAGCCTAAAATCAAGCCCAATAAGATCAACGTCGCCCAACGCCACCAGTTGATGGCTTTTTTTGGACTAGTCGATTTTGCCTCATTTTGTTTTTGTCGTGTCATCGTTATCGCTCCCATTGATTCTTGGTTTTTGCCATCACTTGCCACAACTGTTTGGTCATTTGCGCATACCCGGCATTGTTAGGATGGAAATGATCTTGCGTGAAAATCAACGGATTGGCACTACTGTCGCCGTTAACGGCATCTTTTAAGGCCTTTTTGGTCGCTTTGGACTTATCACTGGTATTACCTTTGGTCAGCACTGAATCAATATCGACGTAATAAGCGTGATCGACTTTAGTCAAAGTTTGCTTCGTGCCTGAATTCCACTTTTGGACACTGGTGGTCATTGCCGTTAAATTCGGGAAATACACGTAAAACGGATTATAGATCCCAAACACATAAATCGGCGCATCAGGATTATCTGCACGCAAGGTTTTCACCAACTTCAACAGGCGTTTTTGAAACTGAGCATTCCCGTTGGCCACATCTTTTGCCGTCATATCAAAAAAATGCTTCTGCAAAACCGCCATTAAATCATTCCCGCCAACGGTCAGTGTGATCACATTCGCATGCTTGACGGCCTTTTGCATTTTAGGTTGAGCGTCAAGGCGATGTTGCACTTGCGGCGCGGTGTTACCAGTGACGCCGAAGTTTGCCGTCGTGACCGTATAATCGCCGCTTTGTTCCAAATCCCGCTTGATCAATTCGACATACCCGCCAGAATCGGTGGCATCCCCGACACCATGGGTCAACGAATCTCCGACTCCGACGACATTCAAATGTTTCACTTTTGTCGTCACGCCAGCTAAGCGCGTGGGTTCGACTTTAGGGCCAAACAGTTGCCAGCCGCCAAACGCTAACAGCGCAACGACTAAGATTGTGGCCAGATTTTGCCATAAATGTTTGATGAGGTTCACCTCTCTATCATATTTTCCGATAATGATGTCCGGTAGCATAAGTGTACGTTTAATCTCCCAGTTAGCTATGCCAATAAGCCTTACGACCCGAAAATCTGTGAGCGCCAGCGGGTTTCTGGCTTAACTATTATTTCAGGCAAATTTCAAGACAAGCGGTTTTCTTGGCTCGAAATTTAGGCAAAAGAACATCGGTGGTTTGTGCCGATTTCTGGAGCCGGCCGGTCACGAGAGATG
>CAKRHU010000125.1 GCA_934339215.1 uncultured Lacticaseibacillus sp. | reverse complement strand
AAAAAACCAGCCGAGGCTGGTTTCAAAGTTGATTAATAATAACGGCTACGGTTACCAAAGTTGAGTTTGGCGACGATCGTATTAGGATCGGATTCTTGTTCTGGTTGGATCCACAGGCCTAAGCCATCGATTGTTTTCAACATGTAGTTGGTTACAGCGATTTCTTCTTCCGCAGGATCAAGGTTCAACCCGCCAGCTTCCCCTGCAGCCATCGCGTCTTCCAGTTGGAAAACAACCGTGTCAGAAAAAGTCGTTTTCAAATCGTTGTATAAGTCTTCGAGTTGCTTGTTGATGTAGGCATTGACTGCAGCAAAGCCGGCTGAGTTCTCCGCTTGCAAGTCATAGTAACGTGTTACCAAGTGGTTATTGTCAATGACCATTATGTCTTCCTCCTAAGGATACCGGTATCCCGGTTCGTTCACTCTTATTTTACCCTAAGCATATTCTTTTGAGTATATATTTTGGCCAAAAAATCACTCTATTTGTAAGAATATGCCAATTTTGAGAACGTGTTATACTGGGGGCAAGCTTATCAAAAGGGAGTGTTGACCATGAGTTTACCAACGCGCGCAGCAGTGCCAACTGAAGACACTTGGGATCTCAGCGCTATTTTTAAAGATGATTTTGAATTTGTTCAAACGATCAAAGCCACCAAAGAATTGATCCAAGACTTTCAACGCATCTACCAAGGTCGCCTGACGCAAGTGCCTGTGATTTTAGATGCCTTAGATGATTATGCCCATATCCTTGAAAATGAAAATCATTTGAGCTGTTACGCCAGCTTCCCAGTCAGCACCGATGTCACCAATAGCCAACTCACTGCCACCAGCCATCGCGTCGATCATTTGTTGGCTACTTGGGAAAGCCAGCTCCATTTTGTCCAAGCGGAACTCAGCGCCCTTGACGATGCCGTGCTCGATCAAGTGGCTGCCAAGTCCGTCGACCACGCGGCCTTTATTCGCCACATTAAACAAAGCCGCAAGCAAGCCTTAGCGCCTGCAGTAGAAGAAGCCTTGGCTAAGCTTGAACCAGTCTTAGATGCGCCTGAAGCAATCCGCTCCCAATCTGTGTTTGCAGATATGGATTTCGGCGAGTTCGAAGTCGATGGCAAAACTTATCCGTTGTCCTTCACCTTATATGAAGAAGAGTATCAAAAGCATCCTGACGTCACTATCCGTCGTGCGGCTTATTTGAAATTCTGCCAAACGCTGGCCAAGTATCAAAACACAATGGCCGCCGGTTATTTGGCCCAAGTCACCAAAGAAAAAACACTCGCCACCATGCGCGGTTATGATTCTGTGATCGATTACTTGCTGGCTGAACAAGAAGTGCCACGGGCAATGTTTGAACGCCAAGTCAACACCATCATGCACGACTTAGCGCCGGTCATGCGCCGATATGTGACCCATTTAAAGCAGACATTGAAACTCGACCGCATCACTTACACGGACTTACAAGCCGATTTGGATCCTACTTTTTCGCCAAAAGTCACACGCGCAGATGCCCCGCACATGATCCATGAAGCCTTGAAGCCGTTAGGACCTGATTATCAAGCGCGGATCGCACCAGCTTTCACGGATCGTTGGGTCGATTTCCCTGGTAACGTTGGCAAAGAATCCGGCGCGTTTGCTGAATGTCCTTATGGCACACATCCTTATGTCTTAATGAGTTGGGCGGACACCTTGCCAAGCTTATACACGTTGATCCATGAACTCGGTCATTGTGGACAAATGACGCTAGCCGATGAACATCATTCGATTTTAGGCCATGAACCGTCTTGGTACATCGTCGAAGCCCCTTCAACATTCCACGAATTATTGTTGACCAAGAGTTTGTTGGAAAAAGACAGCGACGCGCGCTTTGAACGTTTTGCCTTAAGTCGGTTATTAAATGATACTTACTTCCATAACTGTGTCACCCACTTGCTGGAAGCCGCCTTCCAAGCCAAGGTTTATGCGTTGATTGATGATGGCGAGAGCTTTGACGCGGCCAAGCTCAATGAACTGAAAATGGGCGTGCTCAAAGAATTCTGGGGTGACAGTGTGGATCTTGACTTCGGGCAACCCGAGCTGACCTGGATGCGGCAAAGTCATTATTACATGGGCTTATACTCTTACACTTATTCGGCCAGCTTGGTGGTTTCCACTGGGGCATTCTTGCGTTTGCAAGCAGGCGACCCTAATACGGCTAGCGACTGGCTGAAATTCTTGACCCTTGGCGACAGCCTGACGCCGATTCAAGAAGCACAAGTCGCCGGCGTCGACATCACCACCGCCAAACCGTTGCATGAGATGATCAACTTCTTAGCTCAAAGCGAACAACGGATTGAAGCGTTGAGTCAACAAATCTAAGCACCAGTCAAATGGACGCCTCGACAACGAAGGCGTCCATTTTTATTTGAAATAATGATTCGAATGCAGTCGGCAGCGCGGGTTAAACGGATGCCCACAATCCGGACAGGCGCCGCGTTGATACTGCGAGTATGTCATCACGCACCGACAAGCACCACACAAAACTGGTGCTTGCGCTTTTGGGAGTGGCACGAATTCATGATCACCCATCGCATCGTGGCATTGATAACACGCCCAGAACTTTTGACATTGTTTGCACCACAACGCCACCACATCCAAGTCAGTGTGATAGTGCTCACACCGACCCGCGGCATCTAACTGTTGACCATAGATTTCAGGCGTTGACATTCACTTTCACCACTTCTCCGGCGGTAATGGTTTGCAGGCCTTGATCAGTCAACAGCTCAAGGCCACCATTTTCTGCAATATCCAAAACCTTACCTGTTAAAACGCGTTCCCCGATTTTCACCGTGACGCGGTGACCGACGACTGTGGATAACTTGCGATAGGTTGGCAGGAAGTCACCAGCTTGATAATCTTTTGCGCGTTGCATAATGTGATCGATCAGGCTGGCAGCCAAGGCATTGCGATCAGTTGGGGTGCCGCTGATCGCGCCGGCGACTTGTTTTAACGCATCAGGAAATTGTGCCGTGTCGAGGTTCAAGCCCACACCGATCACAAACGCTGCGCTCGTTGATGATTCTAATGCAAGCACCGCTTCACACAAAATGCCGGCGACTTTGCGCTCATGGATCATCACATCATTGACCCACTTCAACCCAAAATCAGCCGTGGGGAAGAATTCACGCAACGCAGCCACCACTGCCGTCGCCACACCAGTCGTCAACAATCCCACTTGCGTCAAATCTGCTTGGGGGTTAGGGATCACTAAAGACAAATACAGGCCACTTTGCGCTGGCGAATAAAATTGCCGACCGCGACGGCCGTAGCCATTGGTTTGCGCATCTGCCACAAAAGCCGCTGGCGTCAATTCAGTTTGTGTGGCCAGCCATTTTTTGGCGACATCTTGCGTTGAGGTCACCGTTTTTTCAACGGTCAATGGCAGTTCATGTTGGAGGTGATAGGCGATCACCATGTCGTCCAAATGCGCACAACTGACGTAGCGGTAGCCTTGGCTTTTGCGCGCAGCGATGTCATGCCCCGCTTTGCGCAAGGCGTTGATGGCTTTCCACACAGATTCTCGTGACAAGCCTAATTCAGAAGCTAAGCTGTCACCGGAATGCCACGTGTCGCCATCTGCTAATAAGGCTGTCAATACGCGTTGCTTGGTGTTCATGGTGTCGCCCTCCTACCCTAGTAAGCTCTAGTGTAAGACTTTTCGTAGGCGTCTGGCAATCGCAACTGCAAATCCGAGTTTCAATAGATCGCCTGGCACGAACATCACATTGGAAGCTAACGCAGCGCCAAATGGCATATGCGATTGGACGGATAACCAAATACTGCCGACCACATCGACGAACACTACCAAAAATAGCATGGCCCATAAAAATTCTTGCCAAGCTGGTTTATTCGCGGCGTCAGTCATGTGTATAACCCAAGCATTCAGCGCTGGCGCCAATAGCCACGCCACCAAGTAGCCGCCAGTTGGTCCAGCAATGATCGCCAAGCCCCCGCGCCCACCAGATAAAAACGGCAACCCTAATGCCACCAATAATAAAAATACCCCGACCGCTAAGCTCCCATATCGCGCTGGTAAAATTTCCCCCGCCAGCATCACCCCGAGGTTTTGCAAAACCACTGCCACGGGAATAATACCTAATGGGATTCCTGGAAATAAGCCTAAAATAATTAATAACGCACAAACCATTGCCGCTTGCATTAAATATTTCAACGTTGCATTTTGACCCATACACTCACCTGTTTTCTTAGAATGTTCTGAGTTTATCCGCTTGTAACCCATTTGTCAATCATCGGGTTACAATTACCAGTTTCTAAATTTGACTGCGCGCGGTACACTAACATCAGGAGGTGCCTTATGCCTGAGCTGACTAAATTCAAATTTTCCAAATTCCACCATATCGTCGCTGATCCCTTGCCAGAATCCATCCACAATGCGTTAGCTAATCTTGATTTCGAGCAACGTGCCACTAAGCAAACGGACTTGCACCTCGTGGCAGTGATGTCGACAACAGCGGCCAACCAGCGTCTGCACGCCATCGCCAAGGCCAAGCACTTAGCTTTTGATGGGCATGTGTATTTGTTTTACCCCAAAGCAGGCAGTAGGCAATTTTCTGGCATCCAACGGGACCCGATGTTGCACGCCTTGAAATTGGATCGCAACACCGGCTTGCTTGGCGACTCAGGCTTTAAGTACGTTTCGATGCTCAGCTTTGATGACGACTTCACCGTGCTTGACTTGAAATGGGCCCAAACCGTCGCCACGAAAACCCGCTTAGCTGACTACGATGCCCAAGTGCCTAGGTTAACTGAGCGTTTGACCAAGCAAAATGCCAAACTGCTCAAACAATGGCAAACCTTAACGCCAGCGATGCAAAATCAGTGGGCGCGCTATATTTATTCGCCTAAGCGCCCAGTCACTCAGAAAATGCATTTTGAGCAAATGCTGGTGGTGCTGGCATCGGGTCATCGCACTTTAGAAGACTATACGGGGGCTCACTGATGCGCGTCTTAGATCTCTTGCAACTGTTGTCTGATCACAACAAAAATACCCCAGTGCGCGTGAAAATCGCTGGGGCATTACAAAATTTAGCCACGTTTGACCTGCAAATCGTCGATGAACAGCGACAATTGTGGATCCACCCGCAACTGACTGGCAAACCGTTGAAAGTTTGGGAAGTGATGTTGCTACTGGATAAGCCAGAATGGCGGCAAGCGTATGTCTATGTGATCGAACCAAACGACATTCGACCATTATTTGGCTTTCAAGAAACGCCGACTTGCTTAGCCTTGAATTAAAGCAAGTGGTCGACTGCTTCAAGCACTGGCCGCACCGCTTCAAGGCCAGAGGTTTCGGCGTCGCTGCCACCTTTGACTTTGAGTTTTAAGCGCCAGCGCCAAGGCAATGCGACTGCCGGGCGCCCTTGTAAGTAGCGAAAGACTGGTTGTTGGCGACAGTTGCTGAAACTTTTGACTTGAAGTCTTTCCACTTCCGTCAAGCTCATTGGAAAAACACCGGTACCAAATACCAGAAAATGGTCTGGCAATAAATCAGCGTATTGG
>CAKRHU010000124.1 GCA_934339215.1 uncultured Lacticaseibacillus sp. | reverse complement strand
GTGCCCGTATAAGACATCCAACGTGGCCTTCAAATCTTGGTCGTAAAACCAATCATCCAGCGGAAACATTGGCGGCACCTCAACAGGCGGGTAGCCTTTCATTTGCATGCCTTGTTGAGCCAAGATATTACCTGCTAGCTGCAAGGCGACTTTGTGCGTCAAGACTGCTTTGCGCAAGACATAATCAGCTAAGATATCCACGCGCGCTTGCGACACCAGCGGAGATTCCCCAAATTTCCGTCTCCCTGTCCAATGCGTGACCTGTCCGGCTTCATCGGTTGTGATGAAATCCACTTGCCTGCCGTCTCGCACCTGGATATCCTGGCACGTCGGCGTGAAGAACCACAAACCAAACGCGTTGCTGGCATTCGGGGACCAGAAACTATAGCCGCCACACGTGGCGACGCGCATCGGCCCATGAAACTGGCCCAGTTTGGTTTGGCCTTCTTGAAGCGCTTGTTTGACGAGTTGATGCCACATGTCGTCAGCCTGTCGCCGCGTATAAAAATAATAAACCTGCCACTCATCTTCCAATTGCTGGCATAACCTGAGTGGCGTATAGCGGCTGAAGAATAACTCACCGTGAATCGTGACGCAAAGTGAAGGAAACTTCAGATGATGTGTGCCCATCACAAAAGCGATCGTTTGATAATCAAACTTTTGCAGTTGTGTTTTAGGGGCGGCATCGACATCGACGACGATTGATTCTTTGAATAGATCCATAGTGGCGCCTCCAATGATCAGGATTTGGTTCACCCTTATTTTGAATCACCACGAGCCACTATTTCAGTTAATCGGTAAAAATATTTTCAAAAATATACACCGCTTACAGTCTCAAAAACTCAACTGCCAACCGCAATCCGTATCGCCACTTTTTCAGTAATCCCGCAAGGATGGCGAAAATAAGCCTTCACTGATCGCCGAATATTTCGCCAGAAATGTTTCAAAATCAGCGCAAATGATACACAATTTTATTCATTTGGAGACTAGAAAGTCTGTTGAAATATGGTAGAATTGAATAGTTTTCACCATACTCGATATACATAACCTTAGGAGGGCTCATGGAGGACGACGTAATCAGCCTCGGCCAAGTATTCAATACGCTGAGGAAACATATTATTATGATCATCATTTTTGCATTCGGGGGGTTATTGGTTTCAGCTGGGGTCACCTATTTTGTCATGACGCCTAAATACGATTCCAGTGCGTTGATTTTAGTCAACCAAAAAGACAACACCAACGTTGCCACCCAATACAACGCGGTGCAAACCGACTTGCAGATGATCAATACTTATAAAGACATCATCACGGAACCAGTCATCTTGGACCAAGCAGCTAAGGATTTACATAAGTCTGGCCGCTTCAGTGGGACTGCTGCGGATTTGAAAGGTGCTTTGACGATTTCCAATAACCAGAATTCGCAAGTGGTCAATGTCACTGCCGAAGCCACCAGCCCTTATGTGGCCCGCGACATCGCCAACGCCGTAACCAAAGTCTTCCAAAAGAAGATCACCAAAATCATGGCCAACGCCAAGAACGTCTCCATCATTTCTTCCGCAAAGCTCCAAACCAACGCGGTTTCCCCACGCAAAGCGATCAACTTGGCCGTGGGCTTATTGGCTGGGTTAGTCTTAGGCATCTTGTTAGCCTTCATTCGCGAACTCACCGATAAAACCGTCAAAGCCCCAGACTTCATCACTGACACCTTGGGCTTGCCATTATTAGGCACGGTTTACAACATTGATTCACGCGACATGAAGTTCGGCCAAGCCCGCTCAGCGCATGGCAAGAACGCACGGCGCACCCGCAATGGAGGTGAACGTTAATGTTTGGATTCAGTAAAAAACGGCAAAAGGCCCTCGAAGACGTCTCCATGCACAAAGGCGTCGGCTTGATCACCGACTATGCCCCAAAGTCACACATCTCTGAACAGTTTCGGACATTGCGGACCAACATCCAATACTCCGACGCTGATCACCAAATCAAAACCTTGGTCTTCACTTCAAGCGGCCCTTCTGAAGGTAAATCCACGATTTCTGGGAACATTGCGGTGACTTTCGCCAACCAAGGCTTGCGGACGCTGTTGGTGGATGCTGACACCCGCCGGCCTACGGTACATGCGACGTTCTCCTTATTGAACGAACGCGGCTTGGTCACCTTATTAACCAGCAAAGAAGATCTGGATTTAGGCGAGTACATCGTGCCCACCAGTGTCGATCACTTATCCGTGTTGCCCACTGGCCCAGTGCCGCCGAACCCTTCTGAATTGTTGAGTTCCAAGCGCATGGAGCGCTTGATCGACACGTTAGCGAAGAACTTCGACATGGTGATCTTTGATGTGCCACCGTTGGGTTCGGTGACGGATGCGCAAATCTTAGCGTCTAAAGTCGACGCCACTGTGCTAGTCGTTCCTTACGGCATCGCGCAAAAAGGCGCGGTCTTAGCGGCCAAGAGCATGCTCGAACAAGTCGATGCCAACATCATCGGCGTCGTCCAAAACCGCGTGCCTGAAGAAGCCAATGGTTACTACGGTTACTATGGCTACTACGGGTATTACGGCAAGAAAGATAAAGATAATACTGCTACGAAGTAATGCGGCATGGAAGTCCGTCGAGGAATCGGCGGGCTTTTTGTTTTGTTCTTCGTCGAGGGTTTCCGTGCAACGCACCTGCGTCCAGCACGCTATACCAATTGCCTTGCGGCCCGAAAATCTGGAGGCTGCGACGGCTTTTCGCCACTGCGGTGAATTGGACCATTGCCGGTGCGGCCGGCTGCAGCTCTCGAACACAGACCGTTCGAGGAGCTTTCGCCTAGATTTAGAACCAAAGAAAATCACTTTGTTTCTAAATCTGCCGGTGAAATCCGCGCGAGCCGCCAAAAGCGGCGTCTCACTTGATTTCACTGTCACGGGCAATGATCCAATTCACCTCCGTTCTACCAAACCATCGCAGCCCCCAGGTTTTCTTCGTTGATATCACTAGCTTACAAATTCAACCCGCTTACGTGCGACAGTATTTACGAATTAATCGGCACATAGACGTTGGTATTGCGCGATTCGTAGCCATCAGGTGACAGTGGTCTGGCGGAGTGGGAGTGATTTGAGTGGGGTGTCGTGAAAGTGAGATTGCCGCGAGACACCGGGCTTATGGCTCACGAGCAACCTCACCGGAAATTTTTGAGACAGACGATTTTCTTGGCTCAAAAATTAGGCGCAAAAAAAGACCCGCGTCTACTGGGGAGAGCAAACGTAGGTCAGTGTGAAAGGAACCCGTCCATTCATCAGCCGTCACCCAACGGCCTAGGTGCCTAACGGAGATGAGCGACACCATACTTGTAGTATAGCGACCCCTGCCCGAATTTTTGTGCAAGTTTAAAAAAGTTTGTTTGTCGTGATTGACAAAATCCAATCGTCTGCCATTTAGGTAGTGTCTGGCCGGACAAATCAATTCACATCGTCGAGCTGCGAAAAACAACGCTGACACAGTTAGCTACGTCCCCGCCTTTGTGCCACAAAACGGCACAAAGACGAGCACTAAGCTACCTGGTCCGCTAAAACCGCTTTTCTCCGCTCTGGTTTCAATCGTCAAGCTTTTTCCAAGCAACGCAAACACGGCTAGCTACGGTTCAGCACTTTTGCCACAAATCGGCACAAGCACTTAACCTAGGCTACCCTATCCGCTAAGCCCGCTTGGAAACGCTCTGGTTTTTAAGGAGGTCACACTATGGCACGTTCTATTAAATCATTCACCCTCAGTGTCTTGACCAAAGACGCTGACGCCAAGTCCAAGACTCGCACATTCAAATCCATCGATCCGAAAATCACCGACGAAACGGCAGTGGCTATCGCTGAATTAGTCAATACCTTTGTTGACGACGACTTGCAAAAGCCGATCATCACCCGCGTTGATGAAATCGACATCGAAGGCTAGGAGGTAACTTGTCATGAATAACTATGTCATCTCGCTGGTGTATACCAATGACGCCAACGTTAAAAAAACGTTCAAAGTCTCTGGCTTGACCAAAGAAATTTCTGAGATCAATGCCTTGCAGGCGCTGCAACAATTGCCGGAAATTGGCGGATTCGTCGATGCTACCGGCGCGGCGTTATACGTCAATCCGATCGAAGCTGACGTCACCCAAACCATCCAGACCATCTACAAGCTGTAAGTTTGCGGGCGGACGCAGCCATTGTGGTGAGGGTATCGGGGTAAACTTAAGGAAGTGAGTCATCATGGATCAATTGATCAACAGCATGCTCGACCAAGCCATTGGCGGCTTGATTGCCGTGCTATTACTAACCAAAATCGATAAGCGCTTAGAGTCGATGACGCAAGCCATGGAGACTTTAAGCGCGGCTATCAAGGAGGTCCTTTCACATGTCGACACCATTAGTCGCTGACGTGTCCAGCTGGAATCCCGACACGCAAAGCTTTTTCAACACCCTCGCGCAAAAAGGCGTCAAAGCCGTGATCGTGAAATTAACCGAAGGCACCTACTACACCAATCCCAAGGCCAAAGCGCAGATCAAAGCGGCGTGGAAGGCTGGGCTGCATGCGCACGGCTACCACTACGCGCATTATCAAACTGCCGCCCAAGCCAAAGCTGAAGCCTTGTATTTCGTCAAAGCCGCCAAAGCAGTCGGCCTTAACGGCACCTCAGTGTTGGCCGTCGATGTCGAAGCCCCGGAACTGCCGAAAGCACCGCTGACTGGGCTGACCAACACCTTCTTATCGACGGTGAAAGGCACCGGCTTTGGTAAGGTGGACTTCTACACCATGGCTAGCTGGGTGAAAAACGGCTACTTGAAGCCAGCCAATTTGTTAGCCAAAAACATGTGGATCGCCGCATGGGGCGTGTCGCAACCTGGCATCAATAATGTCGGCACGTGGCAGTTCACCAACAACTTTCAAGGCTTGAAGGTGGATATGAGCTATGACTTTCACGGGCTTTATACCAAAATTTGAAAACAGCCGTCACCTGATTGTAGGTGGCGGCTGTTTTGTGCGACTTAGGCTGGGCCAAGCAAGCGGTCTAAGAGGCGATTCCAACGCGCATGCAAAGAGTTGTATTGCTTGAGATAAGCCCGCTTACGGTTTTCCCGATTTTGCAGTAATTCTGCTTCTGTTGGAAAATGGTCCAAAGGCGCCCCACCCAACCTGGCCCGAGCAGCATTTAAGCTCGCTAATGCATTGGCTTCCCGCGCTTTTGGCGACATTGCCAAAAACGCGTCGACGCCAGGCCAAGATTCGCGAATTGCTACCAAGGGATCATCGTTTTCTGTCACCAAAGTGCACTCCTTCCAATTTTTCAATTACACTGCCACCTTGGTGCACGACTCCTTTTTAGAACCGAGCCATGGGTTAGTAGGCGGGACCTAAACGCCGATCTAATAAGCGATTCCAACGCGTGGACCAAGAATGATATTGCTTCTGATAAGCTTTGTCACGTTGTGCTTGCGCTTGAGCCAATTCATTATCAGTCGGGATATGATCCAAAGGCGGTGCCCCTAATACCTCACGATCTTGATTCAGCACTTCAGGCGCGTACGCATGGCGTTCATC
>CAKRHU010000123.1 GCA_934339215.1 uncultured Lacticaseibacillus sp. | reverse complement strand
ATGGAGCGCGAACTTGCCGAAAAGCTATCCAACATCAGGACCAATCTGAGTGATTCTGCCGCCAAGAAACGTGAATCGGCCATCAGCAATGACTACGATCGCCGGTTTGAGAAGGCAGCCGCTGAAGCCGAACGAATCGCAAACACGCAATATTTGCCATTTGTCGATGTGCTTTTTGGTGAGGGCGCAGGCAATCTGGTCTATCACATTTGCGGCGACAACATCATTGCAGTCAACAAAGTGATTGCGATCGTGATGACCAAGCTCAACAACGAAAACGACGTGACCGACTACATGGCAGAATACGCTGAATCGATCAAGCGGCAAAACGCAATCTTAGAAGGCGGTGGCGCCGATGAATCTGACGAATAGCGGCGAGGACAGCATTGATTTTGGCGGCTATCGGTATCGGCTGAATCTCAGCTACAGTCGTGTGATCACTGTTTTTAAGGTGCTTCAAGATGATGGCTTATCACATGGCGAACGAGTGCGGCTGGGGCTACTGTTGATGGTTCGCGATGATATGCCCGACGATCCACAAAGCCGCGAACAATTACTGCAGTTGATTATGACTCAACGCGTGGATCTCAAAGAGCACGCGTTAGCTGCCAAGCTTTTTAAGTCACACGATAAAGTATTCGACTTTGACGTTGATGCTGGCCGGATTGCGGCCAGTTTTCTGCAGCAATACAAAATCGATTTAACGGACGTCCGGGAGCAACACAAACTCTCCTGGGCGTTTTTTAATGCGCTTCTGGACGGCCTCGGTGAAGACACACCATTTCGCCAGGCTACCGCATACCGAACCCTTAAAATTCCGGATGACGTTGATCCAGACCGCAAATCGTATCTGCAGAAAATGAAAACACTGTATGCACTCACGGATGAGACGGCTACCGAATCAACGTTCGAGCAGGAGACCGCCGGCATGGATCGCATCCAGCGCATGAAGTATTTAGCTCAACAGCTCAAAGCTAGAAAGGGGTGATTAGATGGCTGATGGCAGTGTCAAAATTGATGTCCAACTTTTACTAAATGGGGCGGATAAAGAAGCCAAGGCTCTCAAGGGTGATCTTCAAGGCATTGACGTCAAAACCTCTGCGGCTGATCACGCTAAGCTACTCGCTGACGCGATCAAGCGTGCTAGCACTGCCGCAAAGCAAGGAGAAACCGCACAGAACGCGCTTCGCACTTCGCTAGAATCACAGGCCAAGACTTGGGACAAACTCGCTGACGCGCAAGAAAAAGCAGGTTTAAAGACAAGCTCACAAGTCTCAAAGCTTAACTCGCTCAAAGCGCAACTCGCTTCGACTAGCGTGGCAGCCGAACAGGCTAGCCAAAAATTCAAGGAAGCCGTCATCGCCGAGGGCGAAAACTCTGACGCTGCCAAAGATGCCGCTCGCTCATACAACGAACTAAAAGGTGAGCAGGCGGCGTTAGGCCTTCAGGTATCTGCCCTTGAGAAGCGTTTTGGTGGACTCACACCGAAGATGGCCGCTGCCGCTGACAAAGCTAATGCTATTGGAGACAAGTTCCAATCACTCGGCTCCAAGATTTCGAGTGTCGGCAATAAGATGACCGTTGGCTTGTCTGCCCCGATCGCGGCAGGCTTTGCAATCGCCGGTAAAGCTGCAATCACTTTCGACAGTCAGATTCAGTCGATGGGGTCTCTCCTCGACGATGGATCGGTGTCAGCATCAACCCTTAAGTCTGAATTAAAGGGCTTGGGTGACGCCTCAAAGTCATGGTCGACTCAATATGGTGTGTCTACCTCATCCATTAACGATGGGATGAGTGAACTCATCAAAAAAGGTTACACATACAACCAAGTTCTGGGCGCTATGCCGTCAATCTTGGACGCGGCGCGTGCCTCTGGCGATGATTTTAACAGCGTCATGAGCGTTTCAACGTCCGTCCTTGAGCAGTTTGGCCTCAAGTCTAACAACACTGCCACGATGCTCAAAAACACCCAGCGGGTAACTGACTCACTGAGCTATGTCGCTAACAAGACCTCTGCAGGTTTCAGCGACATGGGCGAGGCCATGGAGTACGTGGGCCCAGTCGCAAATGGGTTACACATGTCCCTTGAACAAACCGCAGCGGCTATCGGCCTCATGTCTAACCAAGGCATTGAAGGCGAAAAGGCCGGTACTGCATTACGTGGTGCGCTGTCTCAATTGATGAACCCATCCAAGCAGAACGAAATTGGGTTCAAGCGCTTAGGTATTTCAATCAAGGACTTCAAGAACGGTTCTATCGGCCTACCTGAGATCATCGATAGCATTAAAAAGAGTTCCAAGGGGATGACTGCTCAACAACTACAGTCTAATTTAGCGCTCGCGTTTGGTACTGAAGCAGTGTCTGGCATGAACATCTTAGTCAACGAAGGCGGCGATGCCTTGCGTAACATGACTAAGGAGACTCAAGGCGCAACTGGCTACACCAAGAAGCTTGCCGAAACGATGAATAACACGGCTCAGGCCAACGTGGACAAGTTCAAGTCATCGTTGAATGTGTTGGCAATTACTGCTGGCCAGAAGTTGCTACCACAAATTACTGAATTGGTGAAATCTGGTACTGATCTCGTCAAGTGGTTCAATGATCTCGACGATGGCACGCAGAAGACGATTCTCAAGACGCTGGCGTTAACTGCCGCGGTTGGCCCATTACTATCCGGGATCGGCAAGATGAGCACCGGTGTTGGTGCCCTAGTCCACGGTGGTACAAGCGCAGTCACGTTCCTTAGTCGCTTTGCTAGCGGTGCCGGCAAGACCAAAACAGAATCTGAAATGCTCGGTGAAATGCTTGAATTACTCAAAGGCAAGACGGGCACGGTCACCACGGGACTTGAAACCGTAACTGGTGCAGTAGCTAAGACAGGCGCTGGCATGGCGGCCGCTGAAACTGGTAGCGCTGGTTTTCTAGCGTCGCTGGCTCCGATTGCACCGGCTTTGATTGGCGTCGGTGTTGCAGCTGCCGCTGGGATTGCTTACTGGGAACTTTATGGTAAGGAAGCCCAGGCATCTAGTGAGCGTGCATCGCGTTGGGGGACTGATATCGGGAAAGCTGCTGATACAGCCGCTTCGAAGATGACGGATTATGAGCGCGATGTAGACATTGCACTAGATAATAATTCCGATTCTGCTTCCGAAAATTCAAAGAAGATCGTTAAGGCTTTTGACGGGATGACAGCGTCAGCGAAAGCGGCTAGCAAAGCACAAACTGATGCAGCAAAAAAGCTCGCCGACTCGGTTGGCGGTGCCGCTGGTGCCGCTTTGGAAAAAGAGGCTGCGGCCGAGGAAAAAAGTCGTAATACTGCGATTTCCAAAATGAAAGGGTACGCCAAGCAAGTAGAGTCGATTACCAAAGAATCCCGCGACAAGAACGTTGAGTTAACCGCGGATCAACGAACACAGATCAATAATCTTCAGATGAAGATGGCGGAAGAACAGGTCAAAACTCTGGGCGTGTCTGCAAAACAGCAACGGCAGATTCTCAAGGCTGAACTTGGCAAAACTAGCACCGCTTCCGCTAAAGAGCTGGCTGCAATGGCCAAAACTATTGGGGATGCGTCGTATCAAGAGCAATCCAATTACCAAAAGAAGTTACAGAAAATAAATTCTGCCGAAGGAGTTAGTCAGAAAGCAAAGAACGCTGCGATTGAAGCCGCAGAACAACAACACAGCGATAAAATGACGGCACTCGGTCGCGGTTATATAAATGTTGCCCGTGAACAGGGTGAGTCCAACAAAGCGATTTTACAAGACTTAACCACGCAATATGGATTCACTCAATCCGAAGCCGAGGCGGCATTATCCGGGATGGAAAAAGCTGCAAAATCTTCTGCTAATGGTGTGTCAGTATCACTTTCGGGTTTATCCGATTATGTTTTAAAAGCCGCTAATGATTGGAATTCAATTGTACTCGACCCAAAAACTGGGAAAATCAAGACCAACGCTCAAGAAGAAGTTAACAAGGCACTGCAAAGTTCTGAGCAGTGGGACAATATCGAGCTTCTCGTCAAGGAAGGCAAGATGTCAACCAATGCTACGGCAATGGTTGAAACTGGATTGATTGCTCAAGGTCGTTGGAACGATGCATTATGGGTTGCTAAGAATGCCAAACTGAATGATCAAACAAAAGCGGCTTTGATTAGCGCACTGGCTTCCAATGGACAGTGGAATGCAACTGATTACAAGACTGCTGAACTGTTAGCTGTTAATAAATCAGGTAAGCCTGTTATCCAAGCGTTGCAAGATCTAGGCCAATGGGACCAGCTGACTCCAAAACAACAGCAGATGATTGCACAAGCCAAGACAAAGGCCGCACTGAAAGCTGCTGTTAAAGATGTTGGAGAATGGAACGCACTATCTCCAAAACTTAAACGATTACTTGCAAATGCCGACAGCGTGCGTAAAGAGACCAAAAGTGGTGAGTCCGTTTTATATTCATATGGTCGAAATAATCCCTCTAAGAAAACTCTGATTGCTGCATTTTCTGATCCGGGATATGGTGGAACAATTAACGCATTGAATACTTTCGGTCGGACGAACCCAAAGAATAAAAACCCTCAGGCTTCATATTCATCAAGCGGTCAATACGATGTGTTGACTGGATTGGCAAGCTTTAATTCGTTCTTGAACCAGGGACAAGATATTCAGCTTCATCGTTCAGTACTGTATTCGGGTAGTGGGTCTAATAAAGCACATGGCGATACCTATTTCAGTGGTGGTTTGGCCACGGTCAATGATCAGTATGGTTCAGTCTATCGCGAGGCTATCCGGTTGCCAACTGGCGAAACATTTAGCTTTAAGGAACGTAACGTCACAGGCTATTTCCCTCGTGGCACGGAAATCGTGCCTGCTGCCAAATCGTTGCAGTCTGGCCTTGTGCCCCGATATGCGAACGGTACTGGTGGCCAACTGACCGATGCTATCGATCGTGCGTCTCTCTCGCCGATCTGGACTATGACTGCTGAATCGTCATCCAGTTTTGTCCCGCGGACGATGAATTTATCAATGGACAGCAAATCGACTGCGGCGTTTGGTGCGATCACCACGGCACTCGAAAAAATGCAGGGAGCCCTGATAGCAATGACAACACAGCCTGTTGCTGATGATGCAGTGATCCGCATAGAGAACGTCACCGAACTGGATAGAAAGGTGCTTAGCCGTCAAATTGCGCCGGATATTCGCGTTAACCTAGATAGAATTGATAGGATAAATTCACGGAGAAAGGGGATAACACAGTGACTGAGTATCCAGTTAGTGACCGGTTCAAGGTCACACTCAACGGAATTGATTTAAGTAAGTGGATTAATGTTTCGGATGTTCAACGAAATGTTGGACAAAATCGTAAAGCCACGCTTGTAAAAGTGGGCAAAACGGATGGAAAGTTGTTTCAGTACACTACTGCGGACGAAGGCACGATTACGATCAAGGGTGATCTTGACGGTGACAGTCGCGTAGCATTAGCTGATAAACGTCATCAACTTGCTGATGCAATAACAACGAGTTCATTAGCAAAACTATGGTTCGAGGACGAACCGAATACGTACTATCTGGCAATTTCCGATGGTCAGGCAGT
>CAKRHU010000122.1 GCA_934339215.1 uncultured Lacticaseibacillus sp. | reverse complement strand
ACGTGGCGGTGATCGCCCAACATTTGTTAAACGATTATCCTGATGTCTTAGACACCACCAAAACCAAAGAAATGACCTTTACTGAAGGCAGCGACACCACCAAAATGAGCAATTATGATTTGATGTTGCCAGGGTTGTCTGCGGCAGTCAGCGGATTGAACGTTGATGGGCTGAAAACTGGGACCACTGATCGCGCTGGCGATTGCTTCACCGGTACCGTTGAGAAAAATGGTATGCGCATCATTACGGTGGTGATGCATGCCAATGGTAGTGGCGACGATAAGCGGTTTGTCCAAACTGGTAAACTGATGAATTGGGTATTTGCCAACTGGAAAGCGATGCAAGTCACCACTAAAGGCTCAGCCGTCAAAGACCATGAAAAATTGGCCGTGACCCATGGCACCAAGGCATCTGTGCCCTTAGCAGCGAACAAATCATTGACCATTTACGTGCCAACCAGCACCACTGCCAATGATCTTGAGTATCAGTACACGGCGCGCTTGAAGGATAAACTTGAAGCTCCAGTGCAAAAAGCTGCCACTGCTGGAACCTTGACGGTATCGGCCAAAGGGGATGACCTCGGTTATCTCAATGGCAACACCAATGAATCAGTTACGTTGACCACCACCAAAGGCGTGAAGCGCGCGAACTTCTTTGCTTTGATCTTCCATGGCATCGGCGAATGGTTCAGCAATTTATTTTAAGCGTTAAGGCCTGGCCGTTTGACCAGGCCTTTGGTTTATCCGCGTTTCTGTTAAGTCTATGAGAGCGACTTTTTCAATTGGCGACAACGCGGTATCCTGATGGCGGAGGCTTTCATATGCAATATCATCCAATCACCAAAGCAGGGGTGCAAGCCTTTGCTGACGAAATCGAACAGTTAAAAAAAGAACGGCCGACGCGCATTAAACGCCTGGCGGAAGCGGCAGCGTTAGGCGATCGTTCTGAAAATGCCGAATACTCGGCGGCCAAGCGTGACTTACGCCAGCTGGAAAGTCGCATGCGCTATTTGGACAAATTGATCCGCTATGCCGAAATCGTCCCGACGCCAACTGGGGATACGGCTGAAATCGGCACGCAAGTCACCATCGAATTTGGTCCAGATGATGACGATATCTATGCGTTGGTCGGACCGAAAGAATCTGGCCAATCGGAAACTAATTTAGCTAGCGATTCGCCGCTGGGGTCAGCCATTTTACATCATCGTATCGGGGATGTGGTCGCTGTGACTGCACCGGCGGGCAACTATCAAGTGACGTTGACGAAAATCGCGGTACCAGACGGCTTGTAACATTTTCGTCCTAATTGTTAATCTGCTATAATAGAGGCTGCTACGCGACAGACTTGTCGCACTCGCTCACACAAGGAGATCATCATGGCATTATCGTTGAATGCATGTATTTTATTACTTAAAGAACATCACTTGCTGAAAAGTTCTGCCGTCCAAAATTCCATGGACACGCAAATGTCTGGCATCGCTTATGATTCGCGCAAAGTCTCAGGCCCCAGCTTGTTCTTCTGCAAAGGCTCACACTTTCGCCCGATTTATTTGTCGATGGCCAAAGACAATGGTGCGATCACTTATGTCGCTGAGAAACCTTACGTCGAAGGCAATGGCATGAACGCCTTGATCGTGGTGAATGTTACCAAAGCCATGGCCATTTTAGCGGCGGCTTTCTATGACTTCCCACAAGACGACTTATTTGTCATTGCTTATACCGGGACCAAAGGCAAAACCACGTCGGCTTATTTCACGCGTGGCATTTTGGAACAAGCGCACCCTAAGCGCGTTGCTTTGTTCTCGACGCTTGACCGGATCGTCGGCCCGAACCCGGATCAAAAATTCAAATCAGACCTGACCACGCCAGAATCATTGGATCTCTTCCATGATATGCGCCAAGCTGTGGACAACGGAATGACGCATTTGGTAATGGAAGTTTCTAGCCAAGCCTACTTGCGCAATCGCGTGTTTGGGCTGACCTATGATGTCGGCTTCTTCTTAAACATCACGCCAGATCATATCGGACCAAACGAACATCCTAACTTTGCGTCTTACTTGCATTCCAAAATGCAATTAATGGTCAACTCGCGCAAAGTGGTGATCAATGCGGAAACCGATCACTTCGATGAAGTTTACGCTGCGGCAACGACCACAACTTATCCAGATTCGATTTATCTGTTTGCTTCCAGTGATTTCAAGCCTAAGCGCGATGATTTGCATATCGACTTCCGCTTTGAAAGCCAAACCTTAGACACCACTAAGAGTCGCTTCACCTTAGTGCCAGTCACTGAAAAAGCTGCCGCGTTGAACATCGGCGGCCCCTACTCATTGAGCTTGATCGGTGACTTCAACGAATCTAACGCCACAGCGGCGTTGATCGGTGGGGGCTTAGCCGGTGTGGACGGCGCCAAAGCCAACCCTGGCATTTCCACGGTTCAAATTCCTGGTCGCATGGAACAATATCCGGTTAAAGACCATGGCCTGGTGTACGTCGATTACGCCCATAACTATGGCAGCATGACGGCTTTGATGCATTTTATCAAAGCGGAATACCATGACCCTAAGATCTTAGTGGTCGTTGGTGCCCCTGGGGATAAAGGCGTTTCCCGTCGCCCTGGGTTTGCCAAAGCGCTGACTGAATATGCGCAAGTCGCATACTTGACCACTGATGATCCTGGCTTTGAAGATCCTGCTGACATTGTTGATGAAATCGATGCGGGTATCGATCATGATAAAGTCACCGTCAACAAAGTCTTGGATCGCCAAACTGCGATTGAAGAAGCAATCAACGCCAGCCAACCAGGCGATATTGTCATCGTTGCCGGCAAAGGTGCCGACCAATATCAGAAAGTTCGCGGCATCGACACCCCATGGCCATCTGATTCCAAAGTCGTGCAGGAAATTGCCGACGCCTCGCAACAAAATTAGGAAGAAGGCTAAACATGCGACGCTTTTTTACCGTGATCGGCGGGATGGGTACCGCTGCCACCGAAAGCTACGTCCGCTTGCTGAATGCGCGCAGCAATGCCAAAAAAGATCAAGACTACATGGATTACATTTTAGTCAACCATGCGTCAGTGCCTGATCGCACCAGCTACATCTTGGATCACACCCAAGAGAACTTCTATCCTTATCTCAAAGAAGATATCGAACAGCAAAGCTTGTTGAAGCCAGAATTTATGGTGATGGTTTGCAACACCGCCCATTACTTTTATGATGACCTCAAAAAGTTGACCACGATCCCTTTGATCCACATGCCACACACTGCCATTCAAACTATGGCCAAACAGTATCCTGATGAACACCGCATCGGCTTGATCGCCACCAAAGGCACCTTAGCAGATGGCATCTACGCCAATGAAATTGAAGCCACTGGCCGCGAAGTCGTACTCGGCGATCAACAGATCCAAGATATGGTGATGACGTTGATCTATGACAACATCAAGGAACATAACCGTGTGGATCCTGAATTGTACCACGAGATCTTGAAGAAAATGCATGACCGCTTCGGCGTGAATGTGATCGTGTTGGGCTGTACTGAATTATCGTTGGCCCAAGAAAAAGCCCCAGATCATCCTTATCAAGTGATCGATGCCCAAAGCATTATCGTCGACAAAACCTTGGCATTAGGCCGGGCGTTTCGCGAAGATGAAACTAAAGGCAAAGCCATGCTTGATGAGATCATGCAGTAAGCGATTGGCTCAGACATTTTGTCTGGGCCTTTTTGCTACAAATGCTGTCCGGCATCGTAAGTGTTTTTGAATCTTCCAGCTAGCGATACCAATTGCCTAGCGGTCCGAAAAATGTTGGGTTCCAGCGGCTTGGCGCCACTGCGGAAAACTGGACAAGTTGCCAGTGCGGCCGGCTCCAGCTCTCGAACAAAGAGCGTTCGAGGAGCTTTCACCTAGATTTTGAGCCGGAGAAAAACCACTCCGTTTCAAAATCTGCCGGTAGAATCTGCGCATGCCGCCAAAGATCGGCGTCATCCTTGATTCTACTACCACGGGCAATTGTCCAGTTTTCCTCCGTTCTGCCAAGCCGCTTCCACCCACAAATTTTCTCCATTGATATCACTAGATGACAGAATTGACACGCCTACCACATGCTTCGTCATGTTATTGGGCGAATCAATGTTGCCATCGTGCGTTTCGTAGCCATCAGGTGCCAGTGGTCTGGCGTAGTGGAAGTGATTTGAAATTGGGACGGAAGCTGGTCGTTGCGACATAGTGAGAACGCTGTTAGCGGTTTTCCTTACAGCGTTCCGCAGGTCGAAATCCACTTGGATCAGGAGCGTAGCGAGTGATTCAAGTTAGTTCGGCCGAGGACCCTCACTATGTCGCGGCGGCCAGCTGGAGTCCCAATTTCAAATCACTGAAACGAAGCTAGACCACTGGCGCCTGATGGCGGCCATGAAACACTGTCGATGCCGGACCGCGTGTATGAGGCTCAACTGGTAGGCACCTATAAGTGCGTAGTTGTTTCACCGCTTACTTTAGTATAAATTAGATACCGAGGAGGGATCGATCATGCAACCATTAACCATCGCCTTTATCGGCAACGGCAAAAGCACCAATCGCTATCACTTACCTTATGTTTTGCAACTTCCTGATCAATTTCAGGTGAAGACGATTTATGCGCGCCACTTGGATTCGCCTTGGCAAGCCATCGATGGTGTGCATTACACCACCGATGTGAAGGATATTTATGGCGACGCTAACGTCTCGCTAGTGGTAATCACCACACCGGCAAGCAGCCACTATCAACTGGCCAAAGATGCGTTGAATCATGGCAAAAACGTTTTGCTGGAAAAGCCATTCACCGATACGGTTGAACAAGCTGAAGAGTTGTTTACTTTGGCCAAGTCCAAAAACTTATTCTTGCAATGCTACACCAACCGCCGCTTTGATTCAGACTGGTTGACAGTGCAAGCCGTGATCGATTCTGGCAAACTCGGTGACTTGACGGAATTAGATTCGACTTTCGACTACTTCCGTCCGGAAACCCCGACGAACTCAACTTATCGTCCAGCAGATAGTTTCTTGTACGGGCATGGCACTCACACCTTGGATCAAGTGGTGGGGCGTTTTGGCAAACCAGATCACGTGCGCTATGATGTGCGCCAGTTGCTTGGCCCTGGCAAAATGAATGACGATTTCACCGTGGATCTGTATTATGGCAACTTGAAAGTTTGCGTGCAATCCAGTTATTTCCGCATCACGTCGCGGCCAAGTTTTTCCGTTTACGGCACGCGTGGGAGCTTTATCAAACAAGATACCGATCGCCAAGAATATGATTTGAAGCATTTTTATCTGCCGGATCACGAAGACTTTGGGCTTGATCGGCCTGAAGATTTCGGCGTATTGACTTATATGGATGCAGACAATCAGTATCACCAAGAAAAAGTGCCAACTGTGCGTGGTGATTATGGGCGCGTTTATCAAGGCGTGTATCAAACCATCGTCAATGGCGCGCCAAAAGTCACTCAAGATGCCGAAACCCTGCTGGTGATGGGACTGCTTGAAACTGGTGTGAAAGATTTACATTAGGAGGAATTGATTTAATGGCTCATTTAACGAAATTAACCGATACTTATACGTTGGCTAACGGGGTCGAGATCCCGA
>CAKRHU010000121.1 GCA_934339215.1 uncultured Lacticaseibacillus sp. | reverse complement strand
AACTCAACTCATCAAAGATAACAGTTCATCTCACGGTGTCGTGCCATGGGGTGGCTAACTTGTTCTTGCAATTTGCGAAATTTATAAAGCTTGACATTTATGGTTTTTATTTGCTTTCATTGCAAATCAATTCAGCATTCGTCCATCGCCATAATTGATTTTCACTACATCTAAATCGATACTGATTGCTTTAAAATTGTCAGTTTCGTTTTGCCGGTGTATACTACCGTCAACATTTATTAATGACCTTAACTTTTAGGTCACTCACTTCGCAGATACTCGATTTCGCATCTTATGAGGAGGAATTACGATGGCTGATCCACAACAACGTTTTGCGACGATTACTGGCACCCTTGCAGATTATCTTCCGGTAACGAATATTTCTGGCGAGGGCCAAACTTTTACAACTCACTTGTTGCAAGTCAAGTTGGAAACCGTTGATATTGAACCGACAACATGGGAATGGCCGCATTTCCACTTTGTTTATGTGGCCTTAGCCGACTTGCTTGATGACGTCCCAGTTTTAGGTGAACACATTCAAGCGGACGGCGCCTTAAGCTTGACGAATTTCGTCTTAGACGGGTCCGATCAACAAACCGCCAGTGCTGTCAAAACGCTGTATCAACGCATCGTATTATCTGCTAACAATTGGTCCGAGGCAAATCTTGTCGACCAACAGCGGCACTTATTTGATACTTTGACTCGTGAGTTCGCCGCCAGCCCGTGGCGCCTTGACGAATGGCTCAATGCGCAATGTGCCATGTTACCAGAAAATAGCGCCTTAACAACTCTTCAAGCTTTACTGACGTCCACCGCACTACTTCGCAGTCGTTTGCTGATCAAATCTGCACCGCTGGCCGCCTTAATGCAAGATCTGACCGCAATCAAGCTGAGCCCGCAACCGAGTTCAATGCGCCAAGCCCAAAGCCGCCTTCAGTCGTCTCATCATGAACTAAGACAACGCGATGATCAAGCCTGGCTTGTCCGCCAACACCTTGGGCTTTTAGCGCAAAGTGCCGCGTTATCACGCAGTCAATCTCGTCGCCAAGTGTGACATGTGATCATGGAAAAGTCCGAGGTTCCCACGGCGATGTGGGAGCCTCGGACTTTTTATCTCGGTACCATTCACTTTGTCTTGGCGAAGCGAGTCGCTAGTCGTGCCATCAGTCACGCCCATTCAACGACGCCACCAGCGATCAATTCAAAATGCAAGGGCAAATTGTGCGCACTAAAACCACGGCCCAGCATCACTTTCACTGGTCCGTGGTCTTAAACCTGTCTACTTGGTGACTTCAGTGTGCATCAAACACACTTCAGTTCTTGCTTATTATATCGACGCCCTCAGCCGCCGCCGGATCAGTAGACTGATCGCACTTGGATGAAAACCAGATATTATCCTTGCGCGTGGACCGGACTGCCCACGTATGCTCGCTTACCCTGGCCCTTGCCGTTGCATGATACGCGGCTTCATAATGCGCACTCTGGGTAGATGGCCGTGCACGATGTCACCACCGCACCCGGCGAGCTTCCAATGGAGGTCGCGACAACAAGTTGCGCTCGAGTCTCAACCACTGTGATCTCCCCCGAATTCGCCTATACTATATCATGACGTGTCACCATACTGCAAGCCTAAAATCGATTTTATTTATTATTGAATAATATTCTAGAATATGTTAGAAGCGCTCACAAAGCATAAAAATTGTTAAATCAATATTTTCGTCGTATAATTTGGTCACTAATTGGAGGTGAGACCATGGTCCAGCCGACTTTTCTGATTCGTGGGATGCTGTTTGCTGCAAGGCATTGGCACATTCTACTACTTGACGGCACTGAAATCGAAGGCAACTTTTTACTCGCCGCCGTCGACCAAATTCAAACTCATAGCCGCATCCGTGCCCCGGCACCCAAACAAATCATCTTATTATTGATGAATCAAGATTTACTTTGGCCCAAGCATCTCGGCGATCCTAATGATCCGAACAATCAACACCCCCGCCCACTTGCTCACCCCTTGCGCTGGTCTGATGATATGGAAGCGCAGGGAAATCTAGTCGCCGGCTATTGGTTTGAAGATCCGTTGATCCGACATGCAACCGCTCAAACCTTGCAACAAACCCGACGAACAATTGCCAATGATTTTCATATCTGGGCGAAGCGCTATCAAACACTGGCTTTTCATGCGGTGATGGTGACACTAACGAAACTCAATACCGGCTTTCGACTAGGCAAAATCGACGAGTTCACTTTCGAACAACGCGGGATGGCAGCAATTATGCAAACCACGCCGGCACTAAAAGCCGACTTTCGCCGCTTGGCCCATCAACGGCAACGACTGTTGAAACGCGACTTACCTGATTTATCAACGCTACCGCCGCTAATGATCATGACCCACGTCATCCGCATTCACCCCAATTCGCAAACACCTGCCTACCCTCAGGCTGACTATGACTTTGCCCAAGCTGACCAACCCGCTTATCAACAAGCAATGTATGACGAATTTCTCGCATCAGAGCAATTCCGGCTCAACTTAGGACTACCACTGACCAAAAAATACGTCAGTCCCTTTGTTTTAGATAAGAATCGCTGGACGATCAAGCAAGTCCAACAATGGCTGCTTGATCACTAGGAGGTACCATGACCAACACGGCGATGCATTTAGACCTAAAGCTCACAGCCATTCGAGATTTGATGGTGAAACCAACTGACCAAGATTGGCAGTTTCACAAATTTGTTTTAGCCACGGTCACAGCTGGTTTGATCACTGACTTTAAGCAGACAACCGTCAAGCTACCTGAACAAGTCTTGATGCCAATGGCCAACTTGGCCGCCAGCACTGGTCACCATGATACCCAAGTCACGTTTGATGGCGATGTTGATCAACGCCTTGTGCTTGACCAACAGCCCGCTTTATATCGCCGGGCCGGGGATTTAAAACGCCAGCATTCAGCGATCCTACAAACATTTGCTAAGCGTCATTTAGCCGAGCCCGATCTGCGACAATTCCGGCATATCGACGCGCTTTATCGCGACCACCAACTCAGCTTCTCCCAACGACAAACCCAATTGACGGCTTTTGTCGCGGATCACCCGAGTTTGGCATCGGTTCTGACACACTTGGAAAAACGCCAACAACAGCTTGATGCTGAGCTGTTGCGGTTAGCCAAACCAGCGTTTATGATCACACAAGCGGCTTTAGTCAATGTCGCTGATGATTCAGGCATCTTTCATTTGACCATGCCCACAGATGATCAAACTCAAGTCACACGCTTCATTCGACACTTTTCAACTTAAGGAGGTTTCCTATGACTGAATCACATTTACGTTTTGGCACCATCGCTGGTGTGCTGGATGATTATATCAAAGTCACCGGTATCAACGGAGATGGCAGCCACTTTCAAGCCTACTTTTTGCAAGTTAAATTGGACTCGCTGGACCTTGGCGCTGAAGCTGGCGATTGGCCTCACCTTGAACACGTCTATTTGGTCCTAGATGACTTTATCGGCGAAAAACCGACTTTAGGCGATCGCGTCGAAACCAGTGGTGACTTAGGCTTGACCCACCTGGCATTAGATGGACAAGGGTTAACCACCGCCAGCGCGATCCAAGCGCTGTATCAACGAATACTGTTATATGCGGACAATTGGGCTGAAGTCAACTTGATCAATCAAAAGCGGCGCGAGTTCGACGCTTTGACCACCAAATACGCAGGTAGCCCTTGGGAATTTAATCAATGGCTCACGCAACAACAAGCACTATTACCAGACGTTCCCGCCTTAACTCAGTTGCAGCAACTCTTAACGACGCTCATCCAACAACGTGGTGAATTATTCGCCAATGCGGCGCCAGTCACTGCCTTACTCCAAAACGCAACCAGTACTAGCTTTGAGCCTGGTGGTATTTTTGAGCCGCCAACGCTTGGTCACTGGAATTCTGATCGACATTTAATGAAGATCTACGATGAAACCGATAAAAAGAAACTGCACGATAGTTTGTTAAAGCAAAGTCACGAACTCGCGCGACGGCAAAAGTAAGCGGTTTGAGTGCGGCTTGACATACCCGTTTATTGGTCAGATTTGTCAAGATTGAATATGTTTTGAAAGCGTGCTACATTGAGCCTGTAACCTCTTACAAATTTAATCAGAAAAGAGTTCGCTGATGTCAAACACATTCTTAGATCAAACTAAAGGCCAATTGATTGTATCTTGCCAAGCGTTGCCAGAGGAACCTTTGTATAGCTCGTTCATCATGGCGCGTATGGCCAGGGCCGTCAAGCAAGCTGGTGCGATTGCTTTACGGGCGAATTCCGTCGTCGATATCCAAGCCATCCAAGATGAAACCGGATTACCGATCATTGGGATCAACAAGCACATCTTTACAAACGCTGAATCTTATATCACCCCAACACTTCAAGATATGCGCGCCGTGGCAGCGACTGGTGTCCCAGTTGTTGCCGTGGAAGTGACGGGTCGCACGCGCCCAAACGGGGAAAACTTGAAAGATCAAGTTACCGCTTTTCGAAGCGAGTACCCAGACACTTTATTGATGGCTGACACTGATACGCTCGTTAATGTACGCGCTGCTGATGCGTTAGGCTTTGATTTGATCGGCACGACGATGCATGGGTATACTGATGCATCCAAAGGCGCCAACATCGCCGACGACGATTTCGCCTATTTGAAGCAAGTCCTCTCCGCTACTGATCGTCCTGTCATTGCAGAAGGTAAGATCGACACCCCTGAGAAACTACGGCGCTGTATCGATCTGGGTGCCCACGCCGTCGTCGTAGGTGGTGCCATCACTCGACCACTCGAAATTGCCGGTCGCTTTTTGGCGGCATTAAAGTAATTTCCTGAGAGAAAAGTCACACTCATTCAACCAACTTTGAGGTTGAATCGGTGTGAATTTTTTGATTGAGGATTTATGAAAGTGAGCTACTATGCCATCCGTAAATCCCCTTGAATATTTCAATATTTGTATAAATTAATCAATCTTTTCCGCTTATATACGGGACGGTCTTGTCATGGTATACTACCCAAAAGCACATAATCGAACGCGCAGCAGCTTTTCGAATACGTTGGAGGTGATGCCTATGATCTGTAGTTATCAGCGAGTCCAGAAAGGAAAGTCGTATGCAACGCTAGTCGTTATCCTCGTCAGCACTGGTGGTTTATTAGACCGGTACGGAGATCTCATTCTCCATGCCCTCGAAGTTTACCTTAAAGTGGTTGAACGTCAAACAAAGCCAAAGCGGTCCAATCCTCATCGGACCAGACGAAACAAAGTGATACGAAAAAAGCCACGCCGTTAGTTTTTAGCCGACTAGGCGCGACTTTAGCTTCACAATTATCGCCGAAAAGCTACCGCCCCAAGCAGTGTGTAGGACGTAATGATCCGGAAGAGGCTCGATGTTGGCGCATCGAGTCTTTTTGTACATGCTCAGTATGTTATGTCAGGATACTCTGTGCCACATTCTCCTAACCAAACAAAAAGCCACTCATCGCTGAGTGGCTTTCCTGAAAATTTCGGTTGATTACATGATGTTGAGTACGTGTAAGACGATACCAACGATGAACAAACCGAAGATGATGATAATCGGGCTGACTTTCTTCTTGAGTAACCACATGCAAAGCAG
>CAKRHU010000120.1 GCA_934339215.1 uncultured Lacticaseibacillus sp. | reverse complement strand
GATGCCATAGAAGGTGGCGCCTTTTTTCTCAATGATCGAATATGCCGCCGTCTTGACCCGCTCACCAATGGCTTCGCGATCTTGTTCGGCGCGCTTCCCGGTGACGAATTGTTTGATCGGCTGGCCACCGATCGTGGTGTAATCCCACACTGGAAATTCAGAATCTCCGTGCTCGCCCATGATATAACCATGCACCGAGCGCGCATCGACATTGTAGCGCCGACTGATTTCAGAGCGCAGACGGGCAGAATCCAGCGCGGTACCTGAACCTAACACATGATTTTTCGGTAAACCAGTCAGTTGTAAAACCAGTTCCGTCAACACGTCGACGGGATTAGAAGCGACTAGAATGATCCCATCAAAATGGTTCGCCATGATTTGGCTGGTGATGGCTTTGATAGTGCTGGCATTTTTTTGGAGTAATTGCAGCCGGGTTTCACCAGGCTTTTGCGCCACCCCAGCGGTGATCACGATCAAATCTGCGTACTGGGCGTCTGCATAAGTCGCGGCATAAATATTTTTTTGGCCAGTATAAGGCAAAGCGTCGACTAAATCTTCGACATCCCCTTGCACCCGTGCGGCATTGACATCAATGATCCCTAAGCTACCGCCGATCCCTGCAGTTAATAAATTAAAGGCGTAACTGGAGCCGATCGCCCCGTCGCCGATCAAAAGAATGTTTGCTGTTTTCATCGTTAAACCCTCCTCAGTTCAGTATAGCGCTTTCAGTCGTTGTATTAAAGAACATTTGAATCTGTATTATTTTTTATAAGGTAAATTTACAAATATAAGCATTAGTCTGTGGATTAACGGCATTGATGTGTTTCGCCGATAAAAATCTATTGTGCTGGGTTTTTATTTTGAAAGCGTTGTGATATAGTGTAATAGAAAGCTATCACACTAATGATTGGAGGCCGTGATGAAATTCGATGATCGCATCCCGATTTATTACCAAATCAAACAATATTTCTATCAGCAAATCATCACCCAACAACTACGACCTGGCGATAAACTCCCTGGCGTCCGTCAATTAGCCGTTGATTTAACGGTCAATGTCAACACGATCCAACGCGCCCTTCAAGAATTGATCACAGAAGGGGTCTTGTTTTCCAAACGTGGACTAGGTAATTTCGTCACCACAGACGCTGACATGATCAAGCAGTTGAAACAACGCGTCGTATCTGGTCAAGTCGCTTGGTATTACCAGCAACTGGAAAAACTCGGCTTATCCCAAGCGGCGATGCAACAGGCCTTGGCAGATTATATTGAGGAGGAAAATCATGACCCCAAATCTTGAATTGACGGATATTAGTTTTCGTCGCCATCAACAATTGATCTTAGACGGCGTGAATTTTAGTGTGAGTGCCAATGAAATCGTTGCTTTGCTTGGCGCAAACGGGGCTGGCAAAACGACTTTGTTGCGGATCATCGCCGGAGTGATCCCGGATTTTACCGGCACCGTGCAAGTGACTGAACAAACCGATCCCATTGTAATCAAAGCTGCTATCAGCACAAATTTTGATCACGACTTGCGCCACAGCCATCAGCGATTGCTTAATTATGCGCAGGCAACGCGTGACTTATGGCCACATTTTGACCTCGCTGAATTTGAGACTATTTGCGAATTTTTTGAGTTATCAACAACATTGCATCTCGATGAACTCTCTAAAGGCCAACGCAAACAAGCGCAACTGGCGTTATGTTTGGCCAATCGCGTCCCGCTTTACTTATTAGATGAACCTTTTGACGGGCTGGATCTGATGCATCAAACCCAATTGCAAAAAGGGTTGCTGCAATTTCTCCCGGAAAACGCCAGTGTGTTATTAACTGACCATCATGTCGAAAGCATCGCCAATTTAATTGATCGGGTAGTGATTTTACAACACCATACTATCCAAGCGGATACTTCTGCCGATGAAATTCGCGAGCAACGTGGTCAAAGTATCAGCGAATACTTCCAATGCTTTTACCAAAAGGAGGACTGACGCATGATCAATTTAGCCAAATCCCTTACCAAGCATCACTTGATCATCCTCGGCTTATGCTTGGTACCAGAAGTGTTGGAACTGCTGGTGATGACGATTGTGCATTTTTTCCGCCCAGTGCAAGTGTCTGATAGCTTATCGCTTTACGCGTTGTTGTTGATCATCGGATTATTTGTGGGTTTTGCCTTTTTCAATGAGCAAGTCTGGCGGCATGATCGTTATCGTCGCTTACCTTTGCGCACCAGTCAATTGGTATGGGCCAACAACCTTGCCAATATTGGGACTGTGGTTTGTTTATTAGGCAGTCAGGTCCTGATTTTGTGGGGCGCCACCTTACTCGACCGGCATCGCGGTGTTAGGATCGACGATATGCCTGGCTTAAACGTCGTTGCTGTGACTGTGATCGGGTTGCTAACGATCGCGTTAAGCTTATTAGCAGGCTGGGGCGTGATCAGTTTCATTCACTTAATGACCCTCACCTTAAAAGCCCGGCTGCCTTTACTGAAACAACTGTTGGTCAGTACATTAGTCTCCATTGGGTTAGCGATATTCGTCTTGGCTTTTGTGCAGCTACTCCTCAAAGGCTACCGAATTTTGTTTGTACCGAAATGGGGAATAGGCTACATGTATCGGATCGGTTTGGTCACGATCGCCCCTGTCGGTTTAGGCGCCCAAATCGTTGAATTGTTAGGGGTATGGCTGTTGACCACGTTGGGGATCGCCAGCTTGCTTGACCGCTTTGTTGAGACTTCAGTTGCCGTCTGATTTTTTTCAGTGGACTCAAAACGTGACACGCGTTCATACTACGAGTACACTGAAAATATCTTTGAAAACACTGGAGTACAACATGCACATTAAAAAAATTTCACTTTTCCAGTCGGTGATGTTGGCCTTAGGGTCATTGATCGGATCCGGCTGGCTTTTTGGCGCTTGGGAAGCCACAAAAATCGCCGGTCCTGCTGCTATCATCTCTTGGCTAGTCGGTGGCTTGGTGATCGGGATCATCGCCTACACTTATATTGAAATCGGAGCGATGTTTCCAGAAGCTGGCGGCATGAGCAAATACGCCCAATATTCGCACGGCTCACTCCTAGGCTTTATCGCTGCTTGGGCCAACTGGGTGTCGCTCATCACCTTGATCCCCATTGAAGCCGTCGCTGCGGTTCAATATATGTCCACTTGGCCATGGGCTTGGGCAAAATGGACGCATCATTTAATGGCCAACGGCGTGGTGACCAATGCCGGGTTATTCGTTGTTTTTGGCTTTATCATCGTGTTCACCTTATTGAACTATTGGTCGGTCAAAGTGCTCACTCATTTCACCAGCTTGATTTCGATTTTTAAAATTGGGATGCCGTTGTTAACGATCGTGTTGTTGACCATGTCTGGCTTTCATCCCCAAAACTACGGCACCTCTTGGCATGAATTCTTTCCTTATGGCACCAGCGCGATTTTTAGTGCCACCAGCGCCGCAGGGATCATTTTTTCATTTGACGCCTTTCAAACGATTATCAACATGGGTGCCGAAATCGAGCATCCAGAAAAAAACATCTTGCGTGGGATCACCATTTCCTTATTGATTTCAGGCATCTTATACGTCTTGTTACAATCAACGTTTATCACCGCAGTACCAACGCACTTACAGGCTACTGCCGGCTGGAACGGACTAAACTTCACCTCACCATTTGCTGATTTGGCAATGTTGTTAGGCCTCAATTGGTTAAGCGTGCTGTTGTACATGGATGCCTTTGTCTCGCCATTTGGGACTGGCGTTTCGTTTGCTGCCACTGCTGCGCGTGCCTTATTTGCCTTAGAGTCCAATCATCATCTGCCGCATTTCTTAGGCAAGCTCAATCCGAAATACCGCATCCCTCGCATGGCAATGCTGGCCGACACGGTATTATCAATTGTGATGGTGTCGACTTTTCGTTCATGGGCGGTCCTAGCCACGGTGTTGTCCACTGCCACGCTGATTGCCTATCTGACTGGGCCAGTGACTGCAGTCTCTTTGCGCAAGCTTGGGGCCCACTTGTATCGGCCAGTGCATTTGAAGCACTTAACGATCATTGCGCCGATCGCCTTTGTGCTTACCAGCTTGGCGGTGTATTGGGCGATGTGGCCAACGACTGTGCAAGTGATTTTGATCATTTTAGTCGGTTTGCCGTTTTACTTCTATTATGAATGGAAAATGGGCTTCAAAGAATTGCGTCAAGCCATCAAGCCGGCGCTTTGGATGTTCGGCTATTTGATTTTCATCTCGGTGATGTCATATGCTGGCGCGCATCAATTCAATGGCGTCAACTGGATCCATTACCCTTGGGATTTCTTGGTGATCGGCATCGTCAGCTTCGGCTTTTATCAATGGGGGATCCACTCTTGGACCACCACTGACTTAGCCGCTGCCGAAAAAGTGAATCAACGGGTTTCCCACGACTAAAAAGTTCGCCATTGCTGGCGAACTTTTTTAATGGCGTTTCAAATCGCGATACAAGGAAACCCCTAGCGCAATCATGCCAACGATAAGTCTGATCATTACCAGGTAACTGAGAACAAGAAAAATACCGTCTGGATATGAGACATCCATGTCTAGACCCCCTATTTTTTGTTATCAGTATTACTGAATTGGCATCGAATATCAATTCAATGGTGCAAAAAAGCGCCGCAGCTGCGACGCTTTTGATCACTAAGCTTCTTCACCGGGTTCGGAGGTGACGATTTCCATGTCACCTGAGAAATCCCAAGCTTTGATTTGGTTTGGAATCAAGAAATGGGTGCCTTTTTTAATTGGGAAGGTCTTGCCATCGGCAGTGAATTCACCATTACCCTTTAAAACAGAAACCAAGGTGTAAGGTGCTTTTGGTGTTTGATGCAACTTCCCGTTTAATGCGATGCGTTCCACTGAGAAGAATGGGGAGATCGGCGCTTGCACAAAAGTCGTGATCGTTGCGTCATCTTTTTGCTCAGTTTGAATATCAAGTTTAGGATCAACTGATGGGACCGTTGTGGTGTCGATGGATTGTTGTAAGTGCAATTCACGCTTGTTGCCTTGTGCATCTGTGCGATCATAATCGTACAAACGGTAAGTCGTGTCAGAAGATTGCTGGGTTTCCAAAACCATGATGCCTTTGTTCAAGGCATGGATGGTCCCACTTGGCACATAGACAAAGTCGCCGGTTTTGACTGGGACTTTGCGCAACAAGTGTTCCCAATCGCCGGAATGGATCATATCGGCTAATTCTTCGCGGGTCTTCGCGTGATGACCATAGATCAAATAAGAGCCTGGTTCTGCAGAAATCACATACCAGCATTCTGTCTTGCCGAGTTCACCTGGCGCTTCATGGGCTGCTGCATAGGCATCGTCTGGATGCACTTGCACAGACAATGAGGCGTTGGCATCCAAGATTTTAGTTAACAAAGGGAAAACCTTGGATTTTTGATGGCCGAAATAGTCTTGATCATCTGCCCAGGCTTGGGTCAATGTTTTGCCGGCTAATGGGCCGTTTTCGATGGTTGAAGGCCCATTCGGATGAGCGGAAATTGCCCACAATTCACCGATTTTGCCGTCAGGGATCTGGTAGCCGAATTCAGTTTCAAGCTTGCGGCCACCCCAAATTTTTTCATGAAATACAGGTGCTAGGAATAATGGTTCAGTCATTGTACCCT
>CAKRHU010000119.1 GCA_934339215.1 uncultured Lacticaseibacillus sp. | reverse complement strand
GAAGAGAACTGCCACCTTTCATAAACGTGTGTAAAAACCAATAGCTGAACCGCCCGGCGATGATCGCCACGCGGCTTTTGAAAGTGATTGAATGGGCCAATGTGCTCTTCCTCTCAGGTTAGTTGCATTTATTTTACCACACGTGCCAAGTGGCAACAGGCTTATATGAATTGCGCTGTTACTCAGCGTGAAAATTCGTTATAATAGTTGAGGTATATTTTCAATCGAGGAGGCATCCACTTGGCGCAGCTATTTTTCCGCTACGGGGCGATGAATTCAGGCAAGTCCATTGAGATCTTGAAAGTCGCACATAATTATGAAGAACAAAATAAATCCGTGGTGATTTTAACGTCGGCTTTGGATAATCGTTCAGGCGTGGGGATGATCGCCAGTCGTATTCACGGGCTGCAGCGCGAGGCCACACCGATCGCCGCAGACACCAATGTCTTTGATCTGGTGCAACAACTGGATGCGAACGCTTATTGTGTGTTGATCGACGAAGCGCAATTTTTACAAAAGCATCATGTGTTTGAATGTGCGCGGATTGTGGATGAACTCAAGATCCCAGTGATGGCATTTGGCCTGAAGAATGATTTTAAAAATGAATTATTTGAAGGCTCAAAATATTTGTTGTTATACGCAGATAAAATTGAAGAAATGAAAACCATTTGCTGGTTTTGCGCGAAAAAAGCCATCATGAACTTGCGGGTGCATGATGACCAGCCAGTGTATGCTGGCGAACAGATCCAAATTGGCGGCAATGAGTCCTATTACCCAGTATGTCGCCATCATTATTATTTTCCGCCTGAAAACTTGGCGGAATATCGACTGAGCAAGTCCTAGCGACTTTGCCCAATAATGTCGATCGCCTAAGTCATTCACGGAGGAATTATGGATAAGATTTTAGCCCAACTTGACGGTTTGCTCGACCGTTATGATGAATTACAAGAATTGATGAGCGACCCAGAAGTGATCCAAGATACGGATCGCTACTTGAAGCTCTCTAAAGAAGAAGGTAGCATGCGCGAAGTCGTTGCCGCCTACCAAAATTACAAAAAAACCAAAGCTGACATCGATGAAGCGGAATCCGTTTTGCGTGAATCCAAAGATGAAGATCTTGAAGAACTCGCCAAAGAAGAATTAGCGGAATTACGCCCAGAGCTCGAAGCCTTAGAAGACCAAATCAAAGTCTTGATGTTGCCAAAAGATCCTAACGATGATAAAAACATCATCATGGAAATCCGTGGCGCGGCCGGTGGGGATGAAGCCAGCTTGTTTGCGGCTGACTTGTTGTCCATGTATATGAAATACGCTGAACGCCAAGGTTGGAAGTTAGAAATCATCGACGAAAACCCTACTGAAGTCGGCGGGTATAAAGAAGTGGCTGTGATGATCACAGGCGACTCGGTATATTCCAAGCTCAAATATGAATCTGGTGCTCATCGGGTGCAGCGGGTGCCAGTGACTGAATCAGCTGGTCGGGTCCATACCAGTACGGCCACAGTCGGTGTGATGCCAGAATATGATGAAGTCGACTTAAAGCTAGATCCGAAAGATATTCGCACGGATGTGTACCGTTCCAGTGGTGCCGGTGGTCAGCATATCAACAAAACCAGTTCTGCGGTGCGGATGACGCATATCCCAACCAACATTGTGGTCACCATGCAAGACCAACGTTCCCAGCAACAAAACCGGGTCAAAGCGATGCAAATTTTGACCGCGCGGGTTTATGACTACTACGAAAGTCAAAACGAATCCGAATACGCTGAAAAGCGGAAAACTGCCGTTGGTACCGGGGATCGTTCTGAACGGATCCGGACGTACAACTATCCGCAAAACCGGGTAACCGATCACCGGATTGGCTTGAGTTTAAACAAACTCGATCGGATCATGAACGGCGACTTAGGTGAGATCATTGATGCCTTAGTGGTGGCTGACCAAGCCAAGAAGCTGGAGTCCATCGGTGAATAAGACTTATCATGAGGCGCTCGCAGGAGCGTCTTCTTTGCTTCAAAAAGCTGGAATCGACCCAGATAGCGCCCGCTATGTGCTGGAATATTTAGGCGATTTTACGCCAACACAATTGCAACTGCATGGTCGCGATGTCATGCCAGAGGCCGTGGCTCAACAGTTTGAAGCGGCGATCCCGCGCTTGTTGCAACACGAGCCGGCGCAATATATTATCGGGTTGGCGCCATTTTATGGGCATGATTTCAAGGTCAGTCCAGCTGTGTTGATCCCTAGATTTGAAACTGAGGAATTAGTGGCTTGGGTGGCAGAAGATATCGATCAAGCCCAAACACTATTAGATGTGGGGACAGGCAGTGGGGTGATCGGCATCACCTTAAAAGACCAATGCCCCCAACTGAACGTCACGATGGTGGATGTGTCGCCAGATGCATTAGCCATTGCCCGGGAAAATGTTCAACGTTTGCACGTTGAGGTCAATATTCAGCAAAGTGATTTATTCAGCGGTGTAGCAGGCCTTCAATTTGACCGCATCGTGTCAAATCTGCCTTATATCAGCCACAAAGAAGAAGATGTCATGGATGAAAGCACACTGGACTTTGAACCGCATTTGGCGTTATTTGCGGATCACGATGGTCTCGCATTGTTTGAACGCTTTTGTACCGAATTACCTGAGCATGTGCATGCCGGCAGTCGGGTATATTTAGAATTCGGTTATCAACAACAGCCGGCGTTGACGCAGTTGTTTGCTGAAGCTTTGCCACAAGCGCAAGTTGAATTTCGTCAAGATCTCGCCGGTCATCCGCGCATGGTGAAATTGACATTTTAAATAGAAGGGATGCTATTCAATTGGAAACAAAACGCTTTGATCAAACTACGATCCCAGAAGCTGCTGCAGCTTTGCGACGCGGTGAATTGGTTGCTTTTCCTACTGAAACAGTTTACGGACTCGGAGCTGATGCCACCAACGCTCAAGCGGCTAAATCGGTTTATACCACCAAAGGCCGACCGAGTGATAACCCCTTGATCGTCACGGTGTCCAGCCGGGAAATGGTGGCGCAGTTTGCCGACATTACGCCACAAGCTGAGAAATTGATGGATGCCTTTTGGCCAGGCCCGTTAACGATCATTTTGACCATTCATCCAGGTTCTTTGTCTAAAACGGTTACTGGTGGCTTAGACACTGCGGCCTTTCGAATGCCAGAAAACCAGTTGACCCGCGAATTGATCGCCGAAGCTGGGGTGCCGATTGTGGGGCCTTCTGCCAATAAATCTGGGAAGCCGTCGCCGACCACTGCTGATCACGTGCTCCATGACTTTGATGGGGAAATCGCAGGCGTGTTAGATGACGGACCTACAGAAGTCGGCGTCGAATCAACCATTGTGGATTTGACCGTGGATCCAGTGGCGATTTTACGGCCTGGTGCCATTGGGCCAAAAGAATTGTATCCAGTTATTGGTACCGTGGATTCGGAAATGCATCATGTTGGTGCCAACGAAACGCCAAAAGCGCCAGGCATGAAGTACAAACATTATGCCCCAACTGCGCAAGTGATCATTGTCGATGATCCCGAACAATTTCCTGAAGCGTTGCAATGGATCACGACGCAAAATCAACCGTTTGGCGTGTTGGCTACTGATGACATTTTGAACCAAGTGCCAGATGCGACGCCACAGTTTTCATTAGGGACGGATATTCAAAGCGCGACGCATGCGCTGTTTGCTGGCTTACGGTGGTTTGACTTACATCCAACCGTGACCTTAGTGTTGGCGCAAGCCTTTCCAGCAGAAGGACTCGGTGCCGCTTACATGAACCGGCTATTAAAATCTGCTGGGAACGAACACTTTAAACCTGCAAAGTGAAAAATGTTCTGGTATACTGAAGCTACTTTCAGAAAGGGGTACAAGACATTGGACTTTAACGATTATGATCCACAAGTGTTTACTGCAATTCATGATGAGGAACAACGCCAACAGCACAACATTGAGCTGATCGCCTCTGAAAACATCGTCAGCCCAGCAGTGCGTGCCGCTCAAGGCTCGGTGTTGACCAATAAATATTCTGAAGGGTATCCTGGCCACCGTTATTATGGGGGCAATCAATATATCGACGTGATCGAACAACTGGCCATTGACCGCGCCAAGGAATTGTTTGGCGCCGAATATGCCAATGTGCAACCTCACTCTGGTTCTGGGGCTAACATGGCCACTTACCGCGCGTTTCTTGAAGACGGTGATAAAGTCTTAGCGATGGACTTGACTGATGGGGGCCATTTGACGCATGGGGCAGCTGTTAGCTTCTCTGGTCAAACGTATCACTTCTATCATTATGGGTTAGATCCTGAAACTGGTCGGTTAGATTATGACCAGATCCAAGCTATCGCTGAAGAAATTCATCCACGCATGATCGTCGCTGGTGCCTCTGCTTACAGTCGGGCCATCGATTTTGCCCGCTTCCGTGACATCGCCGATCGCGTTGGGGCCTTTTTGATGGTCGACATGGCGCACATCGCCGGGTTAGTTGCTGGTGGGGTGCATATGAATCCAGTGCCTTACGCCGATGTGGTCACCACCACCACGCATAAAACCTTGCGCGGCCCACGTGGCGGCATGATCTTAGCCAAAGCCCAGTATGGCAAAGCCATCAACTCTGCAGTGTTCCCAGGCATCCAAGGTGGACCTTTAGATCATGTGATCGCCGCCAAAGCGGTGGCGTTAGGGGAAGCCCTGAAGCCTGAATTTAAGGCTTACGCCCAACAAATCGTCAAAAACACCCAAGCGATGTGTGAAGGCTTTGCTGAAGATCCACATTTGAAGATGATCTCCGGTGGTTCTGATAACCACATGGTCTTACTTGATGTCACGGGTTATGGTGTGACGGGCCGCGATGTGCAAGATCTTTTGGACACAGTGGACATCACCACCAACAAAAACCAAGTCCCAGGTGAACAAAATGGGCCGTTCAAAACTTCCGGTGTCCGCATCGGCTCAGCCGCCATCACCACGCGCGGATTCAGTGAAGCAGAATGCAAAAAAGTCGCAGAATTGATTTCTGCTACCATCGCCAATCGTGAGGATCCGACAAAACTTGCTGAAATTAAGCAATCAGTCCTTGCGTTAACTGCCCTTCATCCTTTATCATAGATAAGGTTTTGCGCATTGGCGCATAAATTTGAAGGAGGACCTAACTAGCATGGGCAAATTTACGGTTTTGAACCACCCACTGATTCAACACAAGCTGACTTTGATTCGCGACAAGAACGCCGGGACCAAGGAGTTCCGTCAAGTCGCCAACGAAATTGCGGAATTGATGGTTTATGAAATCACCCGCGACTTACCGTTGGAAGACGTTGAAATCGAGACCCCAATGGGCAAGACGGTTCAAAAAGAACTCGCTGGCAAGAAATTGGCTGTCGTGCCGATTTTGCGCGCTGGCCTGGGTATGGTCGACGGCGTTTTGGAATTGATCCCAGCTGCTAAAGTGGGTCATATCGGCATGTACCGCGACGAAGTGACGTTGAAGCCTCACGAATACTTCGTTAAAATGCCAACGGACATCGATCAACGTGATTTGATCATCGTTGATCCGATGCTCGCGACTGGTGGTTCAGCCAACATGGCGATCGAAGCGCTGAAAAAGCGTGGTGCGACCTCCATGCGTTTGGTCGTGTTAGTTGCGGCCCCAGAAGGTGTTAAAGCTGTTCAAGAAGCGCATCCTGATGTTGACATTTATGCTGCATCCTTAGATGATCACTTGAACAAAGATGGTTACATCGTGCCTGGCTTAGGCGACGCCGGTGACCGGTTGTTCGGTA
>CAKRHU010000118.1 GCA_934339215.1 uncultured Lacticaseibacillus sp. | reverse complement strand
TTCGACAATGCTTGAAATCGAGCTAGAGCTGGATTCACTTTCACTCGAGCTTGATGTCTCAGAACTAGAGGTGCTGCTAGTTGAGCTGGACTTCGAAGAACTGGCGACTGCGCTTTGGCTGCTTGGACCATGCCCAGACAAGTACAATTCACGCGTGGTGCCGCTGGTGTTGCCCGTGATGGCAGTGCCAGGATTGGAGCCGGAGAGAATGTGGTAGACGTTGACGTTGCTTGGCTTGGTCCAATCGGTATTGGCTAAGTTGGCATGTTCGACTTCATATGCCATCAAGTACTTGTAGATCTTTTGGGCGATTTCTTGTTCGGTATAATCCATCCCAGCATAAGTTGGCTTGTCATAACCCGTCCAAACAGAAATCACGCGTTTCTTCGTGTAGCCGGTGAACCAGGAGTCTTTCGAGATCCCAGTGGCATTCAAGGCCGGGTTGGCTTTGAGTTCGTCATCGGTGTAATCGGTGGTCCCAGTTTTCCCAGCTTCATAAAGCCCAGAGACCTTAGCCGTTGAACCAGTGCCATCGCTTGAGGTCATCACGCCTTTGAGCATATCGGTGATCATATAAGCGGTGCTGGACTTCATCGCACGGGTGCCAGTGGCATCGAAGTTGGTGGTCGTCCCGTCGCCAGCGACGACTTTGCGCACATAGTAAGGCTTGTAATAAGTCCCGCCATTGGCAAACGCGCCATATGCCCCGGCTTCTTGTTCCGTGTTGACCGAAGCGCCGATCCCACTAGACAACGCTTGTTTTTCTGAGTCGGAAAGGGTGATGCCTAAGCCTTTCAAGAACTTCGTGGCGCGAGACATGCCGACAGTCGCTAAGGTGCGGACCGCTGGGACGTTACGCGAACCCACTAAGGCTTTACGCATGGAAATCGTCCCTTGATACTTCTTATCCCAATCGTACAGTTGAATATCGGTGCCAGGATAAGTGTAAGCCGAATCGTCGAGTAATTGATACGTCGAGTAGTTCAAGTACTCAATGGCTGGCCCGTAATCCATCAACGGCTTCATCGTCGACCCATTGGAGCGAGTGTTACGAGTGGCGCGGTTGAAGCCCAGTTGCACGTCGCCAGTTTTACGACCACCGATTTGGGCGATGACTTTACCAGAGTTAGGATCCGTCATCGTCACCGCCGTTTGCATTTTGTCACTAGGGAAGTTGATGTAATCCGAAGAGTTGACGATGTTGTACAACTTCTTTTGCGCATCGAGATCGATGTTAGTGTAAATGCGTAAGTTGGCAGTGTAAGGATTGGTGTTCATCTTCTTTTTGACTTCGGCGATCACTGAGGTCAAATAAGAATCGATCACTTTGTCATTCGTCGATGTGGCAGTGGTACTCTTTTGTGCCACTAAGCCGTCGGTGATCGGCGTGGCTTTGGCTTTGGTGGCTTCAGCGCTGGTGATCTTTTTATCCCGCAACATCGCATCGATGACGTCATCACGCCGAGATTTAGCCGCGGCTGGGTGCGTGTAAGGATCGTAAGTCGCAGGCGATTGTGGCATGCCGGCTAACAACGCGGTTTGCGCCAGATCCAACTTGCTCAAGTCTTTGGAGTAGTAATACTTCGACGCGGTGGCCATCCCGTATTGGTTGTTGTCCATCCAGACTTTGTTGATGTAGTATTCCAAAATTTGCGCTTTAGAATACTTCTGAGCGACTTGCATGGCCAGCCAAGCTTCTTGGGCTTTGCGGCGCAAGGTTTGATCGCTTGCTTTGGTGGAGAACACCGACAGCTTGATCAATTCTTGCGTTAACGTCGAGCCACCTTCAAGGCCGTTGGATTTCCCAGTGACGTTATTGACGAAAGCGCCAACGATTCGGATCGGGTCAACGCCAAACTTTTCTTTATAAAAGCGCCGATCTTCAATCGAAATCACGGCATCTTTTAAGGTTTGGGGAATTTGGCTGGAGTTGACGTACAAGCGGTTTTCCACGCCTAACGTGGTCAACTCTTTGCCTTTGTCATCGTAAATGATCGAGCTACCAGCCGAGGTCAACACTGCTTGGTTCACTTTCGGGGCATCTTTGGCATAATAGGCAAAAAGCGCCAACCCGCCGATCAACACTGCGACAAAGGCGATGGCGAGCCATTTTAAAATGCGAACGAACAAGTTGCCCTTAGGCTTTTTCGCAGGGGATTTTTTACGGCGATTGGCCATGCGAGACGGTGCTGGTTTACTCATCGATGATTCCTACCTTTTTTGTTTGAATTAACCAATCGACGCCAGCAAGATATGGGATCGGTGGTTGTAATTTCGGGTGCAGTTCAAATCCGTTGGTTTCAATGTCTGTTAGCGGGATCGATTTGCGCCCACCGGTGTCAGCGGCTTGCCAATACGTGATCAAGTTGCTGGCCGGGTAAACGAACAAACGATGCAAGGTGACAAAGCGCATCACCACAAAACACACACCCGCTTGCCCTAAGCATTCCGAAAAATGCCGAATTTGATGCGGGTGGAAGTTTTTCAAGGGAAAACTGGCTTTGTTTTTGGTTTCCTTGGCTTCAAAATCTAAGTATAATCCTTTATACACGCCGTTGTAGTCGGTGGTGGAAGGGGTTTTAAAATAGGCTTCTTTGATCACGGCTTGGGCGCGCGACGGGTAATCGACTTTGACGATTTGGATCGGGGTGGGCTTTTTGTACACCACCGCCATGCGCAATTGCCGATAATAATCATTCGTGGCATTGAGCTCTTGTTCCAACGTCATCCCGCGCCCGCCGTAATTCACCGCTTGCGCCGCAGTTTGCGCGCCGCCTTGGTATGGCTTACCATTAGGGTAATGAATTGGCATGTGATCACACTCCTAGTTGGTATTATACCAGCTTTTTGTGAAATCCCTAACGCCTACCACTAAAGGAGTGAAAATATGGGCGATCGACTGTGGATCAGTGGCTATCGGTCTTGGGAATTAAGCGTTCATGGCGACGCAGACCCGAAATTGACAGTGATTAAATATCTTTTAAAAAATGAACTCGTCACCGCCTTGGAAGATGGTTTGGAGTGGGTGATCACCGGTGGCGAGCTCGGTGTCGAGCAATGGAGCTTGGAAGTCGCGCTTGAATTGCGCAAAGATTACCCGCAATTGAAGACGGCTTTGATGACGCCGTTTACGGATTTTGGCAGTCATTGGAATGAAACCAACCTCGGCAAACTCGAAGCTTTACAAAGCCAAGTGACCTTCACGCGGGCAACCAGCGATGCGCCGTATCAACAACCCGCCCAATTATCTGGGTATAATCGCTTTATGGCCCAGCACACAGATGGCGCGTTATTTCTATATGATACCGATTATCCTGGTAAAGCAGAATATTTGTACAACGTTGCCATCGCTGAAAGCAAACGGCGCGATTATCCCGTGAAGGCATTGAGTATGGATGACTTAGAAGACGCTGCGCGCGAATTAAGTGACAATTCGTGATCACAGAATTTTTTCAGATTGCCCGTGCAATGCTTGTAAAGCTGTGGTATGATAAATACATCCTGTGCTGTGATGATGAGGTGTTCGATTATGGATAACAAAAGCGACGCAACTTTCTCCGTCAAATACGGACCTAAAGATATCTTGGACAAAAGCTTCAAGAACAAAGTCCGTGGGTATGATCCTGATGAAGTCGATGAATTTCTGGATGGGATCATTCGTGACTATGAAAGCTTTACGGCGGAAATCGATCGCTTAAACGAAGAAAACAACCGGCTGTTCAGCCGTGTTGATGAGTTGACCAAACAACTCAACGTGTCTAAAAATGTTGCCACGGCGACGCCACAAGCACCAAGTGGCAATGTCACCAACTACGACATTTTGAAGCGTCTCAGCAATTTGGAACGCCACGTCTTTGGCTCTAAGCTTTCAGACGGCGGCAACAGTACGCAAAGCCATAACAATGGCGGCGGTATTGATCAATATTGATTTTTAACTTGTAAACCTTGAGTAATCGCGCCTAGCATCTGTTAGGTGAGGAAAGTCCATGCCCGCACTGGCTGCGATGCCAGTAGTGTTCGTGCCAGGCCCAATAAGCCTGGGTACTGAGAAATCGGTAACGGCGACTCAATTGCTAAAACTTCGGTCATGCAGGCGAGTCTGAAAAGTGCCACAGAGACGATGTCATCGGGAAACCGGTGGATTGGAACGGGTAAACCCCGCGAGCGAGTAACCCAAACTTTGGTAGGGGCGTCTGAGTAGAGGAAATGAACCAACGCTCAGACAGCGAAAGCTGAGATAGATGATTACTGAAGGTATCTGCTGCCTGGCAGGTACTGGAACAAAACATGGCTTATAGAGGTTTACAAGAGGCACGACCTGGGGCAACCTGGGTCGTTTTTTTATGATAATTTATGTATACTGAAACTGTTTGATTCAACCGTGCGCCACTGATTGGCGCCACGCTCACAAAGGAGTTTATCTTTTATGCAATATCAATTAGTCGCTCATATGGCTGCCGGCTTGGAAGCCTTAGTCGCCCGCGAATTACAAGCCCTCGGCTACAAGACCCGCAATGAAAACGGCAAAGTCTTTTTTGAAGGCGACGAAACCGCCATTGCCAAAGCCAACGTGTGGTTGCGCACTGCCGATCGGGTGAAAATCGTGCTCGGCCAATTCAAAGTCACTACGTTTGACGAATTGTTTGAAGGGGTCAAAGCCTTACCTTGGGATCACTATTTGCCAATGGATGCGGCGTTCCCAGTGGCAGGCCGCTCAGTGCGCTCAATTCTGCACTCAGAACCCGACGTGCAAGCCATCACCAAAAAGGCGATCGTCAACAAATTAGCTGAAGTCTACCATCGCCGCGGCCGCTTGCCAGAAACTGGCGCCACTTATCCGCTGGAAGTCTCCATTCTTAAAGACGTGGCGACGCTTACCATCGACACCACCGGTTCCAGTTTGTTCAAGCGGGGCTATCGGGTGGCTAAAGGGGATGCGCCATTGAAAGAAAACTTTGCGGCTGCTTTGGTGATGTTGACCAACTGGCATCCTGATATGCCGTTTGTCGATCCGACGACTGGTTCTGGCACCTTACCGATCGAAGCGGCATTGATCGGACACAACATTGCCCCTGGGATGTTGCGGCATTTTGCCTTTGAAGACTTCCGCTTTATGGATCCTAAAGTCTTACAAGCCGTGAAAGACGAAGCGATGGACCAAGCCGATTGGGACATCAAGCTCGACATTCAAGGCTATGATATCAACCAAGAAATGATCACCATCGCCCAAGAAAACGCCAAGCAAGCAGGCTTGTTGAATGACATCACCTTCAAACAACTCGCCGCCAAAGACTTCAAAACCGACAAACCGCGCGGCGTGATCGTGGCTAACCCCCCTTATGGGAAACGCTTAGGTGAACTCGATGCCGCCCGCAAGCTGTATCGAGAAATGGGCCAAACTTATGCCGCGTTGCCTGGTTGGAGCAAATATATTCTGACGGCTGACCTTGGCTTTGAAAAAGTTTACGGCTCCAAAGCCACCAAGCGTCGGAAGTTGTATAACGGGGCATTGCGGACGGATTATTATCAATATTGGGCGCAACGGACACCACGGAAATAAAACGTTACTGTACTGCGGCTTATAAGATGGCTAAAATTCGCCCACGAATACATTTTGGAAACAAAAGTGATCACAAATAAAACTCATACCAGCCTCAAATCGTGTGCTGTCCGATAATCCCTTTATGGTGATCAGATGAATTCCAATCATTCGTCTGATGATTATGAAGGGATTTTTTTGGGCTCTTCGTCAAGTAGAGTTGATATATTTTTGACACCGCACCTACACCGAAATTGGTCTAGGT
>CAKRHU010000117.1 GCA_934339215.1 uncultured Lacticaseibacillus sp. | reverse complement strand
AGAAGCTAGGCCTCTTCGGCTTTTCAGCGTATCAAGAAGTCGACCAATTGTTAGCGGCATAGGCTACAACCACTAAAAACAGTCACTTTGATCTACGCTTAATTTCAACTTTGCACCAGAACCCACGTGGGTCGGTTGGCAGCCGCCCTACCGCCTGAATTGCGGCCGAAAAAAATCGGGCGGGAGAAGTTTCTTAGCCCGGCTGCGCAGCGTGAATTGTTGACGAAATTGTCTCGGACGAGCCACCTGGCGCAAGAAAGCTCAGTGATCGACGCGTTGATCGCGCAATTGGAAGCCAAGGATCGCCAAATTGCCGCGTTGAATCAACATCTCGGCGAAGCGGATGCGGCGTTGGCGCGTGAACAAGAGTTACACCGATTGGCGATACAGCGCGGATTTTAGAACCTATGAGAATGTATTATTGTATTATGGAATACATGTATTACGGAATACAAAAAAGGAGACATCCTATTTTAGGCGCCTCCAATTTCTTAATTTTTGTCGCGTTGTGTTGCAACATCATTGATGATGTCGTAAGTGCGTTGTTGATCAGGGGTCAATGATTCGATTTTTGCCGTGATCAGCTCATCAAGCAGTGCGTTGACTGTGTCTGCACTGCCAAGCGTTACCAAGGAGTTAAGTGCGTTTCGAGTGCTGACAGAGATCCGGATAGAGGTCGTTTTTTCGGCTTTTTTCTTGGGCATCGCGGTTTGCATGCCAGAGACGATGGTTTCGCGATCAACTTGGTTTTCGACTTCGACCCCGCCTGGTGTGTGCGTCAGCATTGGCTTTCGTGGCGTGGCGGCTGGTTTCTTTTCGAGCATACCCATATTTAGTTCGCCTCCAATTTTTCGATCATTTCGTTGGCGACGGCTGCATAGGATTTGTGGACTTTTTTGTCCCACATGTCTTTAGGATTATCGGTGATACCAGTCATGTCATAGCGCTTGATGCGCGATTGGATCAAGATATGATTGGCAAAGATGTTGCCTTCGCCAAATTCGTCGATAGCAGCGTTAAGCACGGCTTCATCAACGGGCGCGCGCCGTTCGGTCAATACTGGTAACACGCCCAAGATGTCGATCGGGGCGTTGTAGCGATCGATCATGACACTTTGCATATATTTGAGGAATTGCTCGGCGCCAGTGAGTGCCCGTTCTTGTGTTTGCAAGACGATGATCAGCTGGTCGCAAGCATAAAAGGCAGTATCGTTGGTTGGTTGTAGTGTCGGTGGCACGTCGATGAAAATATAGTCATAGTCGTCGCGCAGGGCATCGACGTAGGGACGAAAAGACGATACCTGGGCTTTTTCGTCAGAGTAGTTAGAAGTCAAATAACTGCCGTAAATTGCAAAATCGACGGCGTTGGGAATGAGATCGATGTGATCGCTAATTGAAATCTTGATGTCTTTGAGCGGCTTTTTTTCGGTGATGGCTGACATCAGCGACGATTTGAGCGTCACGACTTCCCCATCGTGGAAACCGGAATAGGTTTTAATCATAAGCGCGGTGAGATTCGCTTGTGGGTCAAAGTCAATCAAGCAGACTTTGTGTCCGGCCTTGGCCAGGCTCCAAGCAACCAACGCTGTAGTGCTGGTTTTGCCGACGCCGCCTTTAAAGTTGGCGAAAGATAAGACTGTAGCTGACATATAGGGACCTCCGAATTTGTATTACGTAATACATCCACAGAGATTATACCACGAATTGGTGGCTAAGATCGTTTGAGTAAAACTTGTATTATGTAATACATGTATTCCGTAATACAATAATACATTACTACAGGTCAAGCTAAGATGCCTTCGGAAAATATTAGAAAGCCTAGTTGACAGTATTTGTATCCTACAATTTTGTATTATTGTATTCGATAATACTTTAATACATGTATTCTAGAATACTTAGTCACGTAGAATACATGTATTCTGTAATACCGTTTTGGCAAATCTATTGCGCTGACACCTGCGACATGAGATGCTTAGTGAAATTGAGAGCAACAAAAAAACGTCCCACCGACGGCAATCGGGGAACGCCACAAAAATATTAATCAATTAAGGTCATTTTAGCACGGCAACGAGAAAATGACCATAGTGGCCAGGACGTTATGGAGGATGTTTGCCAACGTGTCCTCGGGATCAGCAAATTTTGCTGGTGCAGCCATTAACGTTGAGGTTGGGCCCCTGCCGCTGCAAGTAACCCGGGGCGCCCGCTATTCGCTGTGAGTGATACACAGACGCGGGGCTAGGCGATTACGGCCAATTTAACGGTGTAGGTGGCAGCCGGTGAGCTTCAAGGAGCTCGTGGCGGGGTAGTCGAGAGAGCGTTGGGACCGGCTGACGTGAGCACCCCGCGCCAGAGATGGCAGACTTATCAACTGTGAGATCGCGACGGTGACGGTGACGAACTGAAACGCGTTGAGCAGAGTTTTATCTAGTGTGTACAAAATTAAGAGTTTAATCCCTCGCAGTCGTCCTATTAAGGGCGGCTGTTTCATTGTACATTAGCACTAGGTGAAACTCTGCTCAAAACGCTCAGGTTCAGGCTCAAAACTGACAAAATCCGGGTTGCAGGTCAAGCATATTTAGTGATTTGAGGGGTCGAAAATGAAAAAAATTCTGGAAACATTCATCATGCTTTTGGGAACGGCGATGATGGTCGGGTGTAATAAGGTTTCTGGGCCAGACGAAGGTTCATCGGCCAGTAAGGTATCGCAGACAAGTGGACGCGCCAAGTCCTCGGTATCGTCGAAGGCAAAGCTTTCGGAGAGTGACGAAGCTGATGGGCAGTGGTCGGCAGGCCAGGACAAACAATTGTCCGATTTTATGGGTGATTGGCAATCTAGTATGGGTCAAAGTTTCAAGGGGACATACGATGGCCAGTCGATTAATCATTTAGGTTTTGTTTATCCTGATGCAATTGAGGCATCTGCACAGACAGCGTATGTCTACGATCAAAAGGAACAGTTAACCTGGTATCAAGGACAAGGATCTGGACGTTTTGTGGTGTATGCAGCGGCGACTGGTGGCAAGGTGCGTCAGTCTTTCCCAATGCTTTACTTGTTTGCGTTAGACACGAAGGATAACTCGCCAGTGGTGCTGGTGTCGCAGACGACCAACGGTCAGTATTTGTGGTTTTATGAAACCGAGAACCCGCAGTTGCGACAAGGATTTGCACGAATTCTGGAGTCAGTGACTACCGAAGATGGTGCGGCCATCCAGACTTTTGATCGCGATGGTGAAACTTGGACCAAGGCGGAAGCGATTGATTATCGCAGGCATATGAATTCTAAGATTTCGTCGGTTAATGCAGCGGTTGGGACGACAGATGAAGGCGAAGGCATGTATGACCTAGAAGATTTTACCTTTACTAGCCATGGCCGTACCTGTGATTTGTCTTCTAACAGCATGTTGTGGTCGTTTACTAAACTTAGCGGTGGCCGAACAGTCGTTGTACAGCAATTCGTAGGTGAGGAGCCGCTACCTGCGCCTCAGGTTGTCTTTTATGCCAACGACAGTGATCATATGGTGTATGAGGCTTATCACAGTGGCGAACCGTTGGAATAGAGGCAATGATTTGGAGATGAGAAGATGTTTCATCCTTATTATCGCGTAACAAAGTCGTTCATGGCGCAAGACGTAACCGGTTCAGTGCCAATGGGGCGCTGGTGGTTCAATGTTGATACGGTGCTTGATGTGGTCGAGGAAATTGAAGATGAAAACGGCTGGCCGGCGGTTTCGGTGCGGACGCCGGGGACTTTGGGGCTGTTTGTGGTTCGCAAGACGAAGCTCACGCGTCAGTGTGCTGAGATTTCTAGTGAGGATTGGGAGTTTGTGGTGCGTCAGTTGGATTTGCCGATGTGGCAGTGGGGCCAGGAGCAGGATATTGAGATTATGTTGCCATGGAAGCTTACGGAGAAGCGGGCTGATTTTTTTAGTAGCAATAAGGGACCGACTGCGTTTCATTAGTTGCTTTATGCTTAATAATTACCGTAGTTCCTCGTTTAGTTCAGCAAGCAAGTCATCTCTAACAGTGGTGATGCGTGCTGAACGGTAGTCTTTGTAGTTTGGGTAGATGGCGTGGTCGGCATTCTGATACAGAAGCTTGAGAATTTTGTCGCGAGAAATGGACATTTTGATATCCGATTGTACTAAGTAAGGATAGCGCCTGGCCCAGGCTAGTTGTTGAGTGCGCTTTTGATCATCTTCAAGCGCTTGGTTGTATAGGACTAGAGTATGCTTGTCCAGGCAGTCGGTTCGGATTTCATCTGGGCTCATTTGATAAGGTGACAGCGCGGCGATAAGCTGTTGACGAAGCTCGGATTTATCTGCATTTGGATTTGCAGTTGAGAGGTCTTGGAGAATCGAGGAAGCGGATTGATTACTGGGAATATGGGGATACTGGTATTTTGGTACCTCGCGAGATAGTGACAAGGTCTTGCCTGTAAGCATAAAGAGATGATTGAGGTTTTTGGCGAGCTCCATCATGGGGCTACGTTTGTCTTTAACGAACTGTTTGTCGAGAAAACTAAGTAGGTAAGTTGCTTCGTGCTTGCTAAGATACGCATGATGATAACCGGCTTGATACCATTCAGCTTTTGGCTGACGGCCAATAATATACCATTCCTCTATTAGAGCCGAGATAATGTCAAAGCCGCCAATTCCGACATATGGAGGCTTACCAGTACTTTCACGTGTAATGATTGCATGTAGAATTAAATGCTCGAATGCGTCAGCGTATACTAGGTGCTCACGGCGGTGATATTCGAATGGATAGTTATTGCTGCGAATCATGTCAAGATTCGCAAGGTCAATGTATCGATTTTCCAAAATATGGTGAGCGTATAGCCCGTCAGCGGAGAAGCGGGAGTATTTGCCGCGGGTAATGCTTTTAATCTCGCCATCTAAGAAGCGTTGGTAAGATTTAGGCCTGAAATAATCGTCTTTGGCAGCTCCGTATTTCGCTAGCAAACTCGCCACTGCGTCATTATACGGGAGTTCAGAAAGCTTGAGATATGTATTGAGCTTTTCAGAATGTGCCATGATCGACCTCACATGAAGTAGTTGCACTAAGCATACACTGCATAATTACGCGCTTCAATGTCGAATAAGTGATAGACGGCACCACGCGTACGATAATTTGCTTATTAACGAAAGATATTGAACATTTTCAGCCACCATTTGCTTCATTAATCAGTTGCGCAATTACTTGATGAACGTGTTATAATATGGTCGTAGAAGTGAATTCAAACGAAAGCCGCAGCGGGATAGTGACCTACTGTAAGCCGGCGTGGGCGGAACCTGATAATCAGGGCTCCGTCTTTTTTTGTAATAAAAAACGACCCAATCAGGGTAGTTAGGCCTGATTGGGCCGTCATTTAGTCGGTACTATCGCTTACGGCGTTTGCCGCGACGTGCATGCCGGCCGGGATGCTGCTGGCTTTTGTTGGTGAACAGATACCGACAAAGGTAAGTGACACCTGATGCCAGTAGCGTAGCCATCGCCGGGGCAATGACCAATGTGTAGAAGGAACCCAAACTAATCACCGCCGAGAGTCGCTGCAGCGGAGCTCCCAGCCTTACCAGTGTATCATGTTGAAATAGAAGAACTGTAATAAAATTTGAACTTTAGCGTTTGTATGTATTCAGACAAGTTATAATCAAGGTTTTCCGCAGCGGTCGTGGGCTTTGGCCACCGATGTAAATCTGGTAAGTCTATTTCTCGGGAAGCAAGATCATCGATGTAATTGCGGTTCTGGTGCAAAGTTGAAATTAAGCGTAGATCAAAGTGACTGTTTTTAGTGGTTGCAGCCTATGCCGCTAACAAT
>CAKRHU010000116.1 GCA_934339215.1 uncultured Lacticaseibacillus sp. | reverse complement strand
GATCTGGGTGCTTTACACCTTCTTGTTGTGGTACAAGATGTACTTCATCGATTTCGATGGCACTGTTAAGAAATATGGTCATGTTCAACCAGATGTGGCCAAGTTGATGGCTAGCGGCAAGCTGGTTTAAAACATGAATACCCCTTGAATCGTTTGGAAAAGCGATTTGAGGGGTATTTGTTTATGGACTGACTCTTGAGACCGTACAAAGTGCTTGATGTACCTAGCGTGGGGACTCTTTCTTGTTTTCAAACGCATTAAAAAAGTGCACCCATATTGAGATGCACCACTTCGACACTGTTTAGCGTTTGGCGATAAAGCTTTGGTAAGCCCAGTACAACACACCGATGATCACAGCCAACAAGACCAGCTTGACTAACAACGCGATGATCCCAGAAACAATCGGCAATAAGATCAACGCCACGATGGCAATGACGATCCAAGTTAAAATCTGTTTTGTTTGAGCGCTCATGTTCATAACTCCTTTAGTGACGCACTAGATGTAGGGGGTCGACGGTTGACCCGTTTATGCTGTTTAGTATATCTTATAACAGCGGCTTTGAGTCACAAACCGCGTAAAATCGGGCTTAGGTCCCATAAGATAGTTAATAACATGTAATACTATATCTAGAATGAAAAACAGATTTTTTTAATTTTCACACAATATATGGCCCCATTACATGGTATGATAGCTACATGAGTTTTTACAGGAGGCCATTTTATGATCGACATTAAAGTCAAAATCAACATTAAAAAGCGCGACGGTCGCATCGTCGACTTCGACCAACAAAAAATTACGCGCGCCATTACTAAAGCCGCAGTGTCTGTCGACAAGCCTTTGTCACCAGCAGACTACCGCGATATTGAAGCCATTTCTGATGACGCCGTGGCGACTATTTTAGATCGCTTCGATAAAGACGTCCGCATTGCGGAGGTGCAAAGCGTCGTTGAAGAAGCGATTTTGAATGCCCACAAATATGATTGGGGCAAAGCTTACACCGACTATCGCATGCAACGCGATATCGATCGGGCCAAGCGTGCTGACGTCAACTACAACGTTCAAAAGTTAATCGATCGCGACTCGACAGTCGTTCATGAAAATGCCAACAAAGATTCTCGCGTGTTCTCCACGCAACGCGACTTAACTGCAGGGGCTGTGGCTAAGGCCATGGGGCTGCAAATGTTACCACCAGCTGTGGCCAATGCTCACATGCGCGGCGACATTCACTGGCATGACTTGGACTACACCCCATTTATGGCTGAAACCAACTGTTGCTTGATCGACTTCAAGGAAATGCTCAACCATGGTTTCAACATTGGTAACGCTGAAGTTGAACCTGCCAACTCCATTCAAGTGGCTGTGACGCAAATGACGCAAATCATCGCCAATGTGGCCAGCTCCCAATATGGTGGCTGTTCATCGGACCGGACTGATGAAGTGCTCGCACCTTTTGCGGAAAAGAACTACCAAAAGCATTTAGTTGAAGCCGCCGAACTCACTGACGATGCTGACAAACAAGATGCGTACGCCAAGCGCCGCACCAAAAAAGATATCTATGATGCCCTGCAAACTTTGGAATATCAAGTCAACACCTTGTACTCCACCCAAGGGCAAACACCTTTCGTCACGGTTGGCTTTGGCCTCGGCACCAACTGGATCGAACGCGAAATTCAAAAAGACATTTTGAAGATCCGGATCGGCGGCCTCGGCAAAGAAAAGCGCACGGCAATTTTCCCAAAGCTGGTGTTCACCTTGAAGCGCGGCTTGAACTTAAAAGCTGGCGATCCGAACTACGACATCAAGCAATTGGCTTTGGAATGTGCCACTAAGCGCATGTATCCAGACGTTTTGTCCTATGATAAAATCGTTGAACTCACTGGTAGCTTCAAAGCACCAATGGGCTGCCGGAGCTTCTTGCAAGGCTGGAAAGACCCAGAAACCGGCAAAGAAGTGAACGCTGGGCGCATGAACCTCGGTGTTATCACCTTGAACTTGCCGCGCATCGCCATGGAATCCAAAGGCGACAAAGACAAGTTCTGGAAAATTCTTGAAGCACGGTTGAAGATCTGCAAGCAAGGCTTAGTTTATAAAGTGGAACGCGCTAAGGAAGCGACGCCTGAATCCGCGCCAATTCTCTACAAGTATGGGGCCTTTGGCAAACGCTTGGCCGACGATCAAAAAGTCGACGAAGTGTTCAAGAATTCTCGCGCCACAGTTTCCTTGGGTTACATCGGCTTGTATGAAGTCGGCACGGTGTTCTACGGCTCCGAATGGGAAAAGAACCCAGAAGCTAAGCAATTTTCCATCGATGTGGTCAAAGACTTATACGATCACTGTGTTGAATGGGAAAAGCAATATGGCTATCACTTCTCCGTTTACTCCACGCCTTCAGAATCATTGACGGACACCTTCGCCCGTGCTGATAAGAAGCGTTTTGGCACGGTGAAGGATATCACCGACAAGGATTATTACACCAATTCCTTCCATTATGATGTGCGCAAGCAACCGACGCCTTTTGAAAAGCTCGACTTTGAAAAAGACTATCCAAAGTATTGTTCTGGTGGCTTCATCCACTACTGCGAATACCCTAACTTGAAGCAAAATCCTAAGGCCCTCGAAGCCGTATGGGATTACGGTTATGATATCGTTGGGTACCTTGGCACCAACACCCCGATTGATCAATGCTTCGAATGCGGCTTCAAAGGTGAATTCAAAGCCACGGAAAAAGGTTACGAATGCCCACAATGCGGCAACCACAACCCAGACACTTGTGATGTGGTCAAGCGTTTATGCGGCTACCTCGGCAACCCGAACAAGCGGCCAATGGTTCACGGGCGCCAAGAAGAAATCATCCATCGTAAGAAACATATGAGCTTAGGCAATGACAACTTAGCCGGCCAAGCTTAAGCATGAAAGGTGAGTCGATAATCGGCTCATCTTTTTAATTGCACGAAAAAGGCATCCACGACCGAGAAGTGGATGCCTTTTGTGCGATCAGATCGATTTAAAACAATGGCAGTGGGGCTAAATAGGTAATGTCGTCACGTTTGGCGGCATCGCCTTCAGCTAAAATTGCGGCTTGCGCGACCACTTTTGCATCGACTTTGGCCAACAAGTCAGTGGCTCCTTTAAGCGAACCGCCAGTTGAGATCACATCATCGATGATCGCCACGCGCCGATGAGCCAACAGCTTAGCGTCGGTACCATCAAGAACTAACTGCTGGTCGGCACTGGTAGTGATGGCATGCACTGGCACGCTGACTGGGGAGACCATATAATCTTTGACACTTTTGCGTAAAACGATAAAGCGTGGCTGCTTGAGTTTTTCACTCAAAGCTTGCGCCAAAGGGATGCCTTTGGACTCGATGGTGACGATGTAGTCAAAAGGGATCTGGGCCAGCTTTTGAGCCAAAGAATTGGCAGCATATTCAGTCAGTTCTGCGTCGCCAAGCAACACAAACGAGGCAATGGTCAATTCCGGACTCAAGGCAATTTTAGGTAAGCGACGCTGAATCGGGCCCAGCGTCAATTCATAATAATCTGACATCATGATCTCCTATAAGGCTAAACCAAGCAACGGTAAAATAAATTTCAAGACCCCGCCGGTGACTAATCCGGCAAACGGGTCGAATACTGCGGTGGTGACGATCGTGATCCCGGCGATCATACTGTGATGGCCGGCTAGCGCAGCGGCAGCATCTTCAGGGAAAATCACGACCATCCCAAGAATTAATAAGAAGCCAGCAATGGCACTTGATGGGACGTATTTCCCAATTTTAGGTAACCAACCTGCAAATAAAATTACCGCCATGATCAACATCATGATGATCCCAGCAATCACAGGTTCTGGTGCGCTGGCGGTTGCAGAAATAATGGTTTCGACTGGCGCGCCACCCAGTAAACTGGTGCCCATATCAGCCAAGGCTTGCGTTGAGGTGAGCAAATTCAGATTCACTGGGTTAGGTTTGATCCCAGTCATCTGACCGGTGATCAAGCCATAAGAAATGTTGGCACCGATATTTAAGCAGGCTAAGCTCAGTGCGCCGCGGATGACTTTTGCGTTGATGATCGGTTTGGTGAACAAGAATCGTCGCGCGGTGACGTTTGCAGGTAATTCCGCCCGATACTTTTCAATGAATGCAGCGTACAAGCTGGAACCACCAACGGACAGTACGATCGTCCAAACAAGATCTTTGGTGATCAAATAGGTGATGACGGCAATAATGATCGAAAGCCAACCCGTTTTTTGTTCAGCTTTGGTCATGTTGATGGCGATCTTGGCCAGCATAATGCCGACCCCAGCCATCATGGCATTCATAATATCGCTACCCAGCCAATCGACGATGCGCGTTAACGATCCAGTCAGCCCGATCAGCACCATGATCAGCGAACCCCCGAAGATGATCGAGGTTCGTTCACGCAGGTCTTTGCCGAGGTTCCCGACTAAGGCAAGGGATTCAGCTTGAAATGAAAGTGGGGCAACGGAACCAAAAATACCGTTGACGGCACTGGCAAAAACAAATGAGAACGTTGTGGGAAAAACTGCAAAGCCTAACATCATGGCCATGATGCCTTGGGGAATTCCGTTTAAGACGACGCCAATCGCCGCCATTAAATCCGCGATCCAATGCATGAACGATACCACCTTTGTTCGTTAATGAAATGAAGTATACGCCGGTTTTTAGTAAATGTTAAGGGGAATAGCAAAATAATGCGAATATATTTGAAATGAATTATTTAATAGTTCGTCTTTTGACGATATTCAAGATTGCTGATGAGTGTCAGTCGCATGATGAATGATCGTGATTGACATTTGCTGATCGGCTGCCATTTAGTCGGTATGCCAGTTCTTGCATAATGACGCAACGTTTGTGTGACTTTAAACAAAGTCTCACAAGCGCTACACTAAATACGAGAGGTGATGTTGATGAAGATCGTTGCATTGACGGCGGCGCGGAGTTCAAAAGCGTTTGATCGTCAACTTTTATCTGCTTTACACCGCAAGCACTCAAGCTTGCAAATCGTGACCATAGCAGCTCAGACACCATTATTTGATGAGGCCGGAAAGCAAGCAGTTGTACAAGCGGATGGCTTGCTGATCGCCACTGCAGAACACGAGCCAGCCCAAACCGAAGCTATGCTCAATGCTATTCAAACACTGACGAAAGATCAGCCACGTTTGGCGGAAAAGCCGGTGGTGATTTTTAGTACCAGCTATGCGACGCAAGGCCAACATGCCAGTTTGAACACGATCGCTCGAGCCATGGATGCTCACGGCGTTAAAGCTGATGTGATCGCCAAAGTCTCGCTGGATGACGTTCAGCATCAATTTGCCAATGGCAGTTTAAGTGAATCGACGCAAAAATCGGTGCATAAAGCCATGGCCCAACTTAAATCAATAATTTCTAAACAGGAGGATGATTCAATGTCTCAACCAAAAATTGCCTGGGATGCCACCTATGATGTGATCGTGTTAGGTTTCGGGGGTGCTGGGGCGACAGCTGCGCGCTTTGCTGCTGACTCTGGCGCCAAAGTCTTGTTAGTCGATGCCGCGCCACTTGGTCATGAAGGGGGCAACACCCGTTATGCTGGGCAAATCGTTGGCTCAGCCGCAGACTTTGACGAAATGAAGCATTACTACAAGCGCCTGCAATACCCATTGGCCTTAGATGAAGACATGATCGACACTTACGTCGATGGCATGGTGGGGATGAGCGATTATTTCCAAAAGTATTTGGAAATCGAAAAGCCATTTTCCGTGCGGCGCGACTGGCATCATGAAAAGCCAGATCTGAAATCGATGTTACCAGAATATCCAGAATATGCT
>CAKRHU010000115.1 GCA_934339215.1 uncultured Lacticaseibacillus sp. | reverse complement strand
GTCGATCACTTGGTAATGCGGAATGGGCATTCCGTAACGTTCCAAACTGCGCTTTAAGACGGACACATCAAAAGGGGAATTGTGCGCGGTGACAATGGATGTCGGGGTGAAAAAGTTTTGAATGTGTGGCCACAGTTCTGGGAAGGTCGGCGCGTCTGCGACTTGATCTGGCGTGATGCCATGCACATCAATATTGCGCCGGTTGAATGGCACTTCCGGGTTGATCAATGAGTAAAAGGCATCGACGATTTTGGTGTCTTTGACCACCACCAAAGCCACCGAACACGCAGAAGCGCGTTGCGCATTGGCAGTTTCATAATCCATGGCAATAAAATCCATTTTGACTCCTATAATAAACCGTCCACAACCAGTTCAACTGGACAGTGATCTGACCCGAGGATCTCGTTGTGGATCTTAGCATCTTGCATAAACGGCACAAAATCAACGCTGCCGACAAAATAATCGATCCGCCACCCAGCGTTGCGAGAACGGGCCCCGAAGCGGTAACTCCACCAAGAGTAGATGTCTGCTTGATCGGGATAAAAATGGCGAAATGAGTCGACAAACCCGTTGTCTAATTGCGTGGTGAAATCGTTGCGTTCTTCATCAGTGAAGCCGGCATTATGGTGATTGGAGGTAGGATTTTTCAAGTCGATCGGCTTGTGGGCGACATTTAAATCGCCACAATAAACTAAGGGCTTTTTGGCAGCCAAGGCTTTGGTGTAAGCCAAGAATGCTTTATCCCAACCTTGCCGAAATTCCAAGCGCTTGAGTTCACTGCCAGAATTTGGCGTGTAAACCGTAATTAAGTAAAACTTAGGATATTCTAAGGTGATGACGCGGCCTTCCGTGTCAAACTCAGGCACCCCAATGCCGTAAGTCACATTGAGCGGTTCATGTTTGGTTAAAATCGCGGTGCCAGAGTAGCCTTTGCGCTCGGCATAGTTGAAGTATTGATGATAGCCTGGCAAGTCTAATGTGGCTTGGCCGGCTTGCATTTTAGTTTCTTGCAAGCAGAACCAATCAGCGTCTAAGGCTTTGAAGCTGGTTTCAAAATCATGTTTCAACACGGCCCGCAAGCCGTTGACATTCCAAGAAATCATTTTCATAATTATCACTCCAATCTCCTCCATTCTACTAAAGATTCCGATCGGTCTCAAATGTGTTAAACTTAATGAGATTTCCAAAACGAAAGGACTGTTGAGCTGTGGCGGCATCCACATTAGATCAAATCGAGTTGTTACATGATGAACCTTTGAGCCACTATACGTTTACGAAAACTGGCGGTCCCGCTGATTTACTGGCGTTCCCCAAGTCGATCGCTGAGATCCAACAGTTATTAGCTTACGCCAAAGATAATAACTTACCCTTGACCTTTATTGGCAATGCCTCCAACTTGATCGTCAAAGATGGTGGCATTCGTGGGTTGGTCATGATCTTAACGGCGATGAAAAAAATTGAGGCGCACGGCAATTTGGTCACCGCAGACGCCGGGGCGCGCTTGATCGATACGACAGAAGCCGCTTATCAAGCCGGGTTGACGGGGATGGAGTTTGCAGCCGGGATCCCAGGTTCTGTCGGCGGCGCCGTCTTTATGAACGCCGGCGCATATGGCGGTGAAGTCAAAGATTGCTTACAATCGGCCACAGTGTTAACGCGCACAGGTGAATTGAAAACTTACACCAATGCGGAAATGCATTTCTCGTATCGGCACTCGTTGGTGCAAACCAATGGCGATATTGTGGTCAAGGCGACATTTGGTCTACGGCCAGGCAACTTGGTCGCCATTCGCGAGCAAATGGATAACTTAAACGCGCAACGTGCGGCTAAACAGCCACTGGAATATCCATCTTGTGGCTCAGTGTTCAAGCGCCCAGTGGGGCATTTCGTCGGTCCGATGATTCAAAAAGCGGGCTTACAAGGTCATATCATCGGCGGCGCCCAGATTTCAACCAAACATGCTGGCTTCATCGTCAATATTGGTGGGGCAACAGCGACGGATTATATGAATATGATTCACCTGGTTCAAAAGACTGTTGCTGAAAAATTTGACGTGCAACTAGAACCAGAAGTGCGGATCATCGGTGAAGATGTGAAATAAAGGTCAGCCAGTCACTTTTGACTGGCTGTTTTTGTCCATGCGGATGGTTGAAACCAATATTTAGCCTAAGTCATCTTTAATCCCGGTTTGACTTATCGCACGCTGTCCGGCATCAGTGGGTGCACAGCGAACCTTAATTTAAGGTTGTTGAACTGCGAAGATCCACGGAATTCATCTGCGTTTCGTGGATTTTGTGGCTCTAAAATTTGGACGGCCACCAGGCAATGGTATACTGAAAACAAAAAACGTCAAGGAAGGAGCCTGCTATGCATTTAATCGAAGCTATCATCTTGTTGTTGATGTTGGTGATCGCCTCAAATGTGATCAGTCATTATCTGGTCGCAGTGCCAGTCTCGTTGATCCAAATCGCTTTAGGTTTGGTGGTGGCTTTGGTCTTTCATGTCGAAGTGGCGATGGATACAGATTGGTTCATGTTGGTATTCACAGCCCCTTTATTATTTAACGATGGGCGTCATTTTCCCAAACGTGAATTATGGGCCTTACGCGGGCCGATTATCGGCAATGCCATTTTTCTTGTATTTGCCACTACCTTCATCGGCGGCTTTTTCATTCATTGGTTGATTCCAGCAATCCCTTTGCCAGCAAGTCTTGCATTGGCAGCGATTTTAAGTCCGACTGATCCAATCGCAGTCCAATCTATTGCCCAGCGCGTGCATTTACCAAAAAGCATTTTACATTTGGTCAGCGGTGAAAGTTTGATCAATGATGCCAGTGGCTTGATCGGTTTTAAATATGGAATTGCAGCGACGGTGACCGGGAGTTTTATTGCCACCAAAGCCATTGGCGATTTCTTTTTCGTGGCGATCGTCGGCGCGGTGGCCGGATTGTTGATGATGATGGCATTGAATGCTTTGCGAGTATGGCTGTTGCATCAAGGGATCAATGATGTGATTTTGCACACCGTCTTAAACTTGACGACGCCTTTGGTGATTTATTTAGCGGTAGATGAAGGCTTGCATGCCTCTGGCGTCATTGCGGTAGTTGTTGCCGGTTTGTTGAACAATGCGCGTGGCAATCGTTATGTTCAAGCATTGCCAGAGTTACGCATCGTGTCTGAGCGGACTTGGGATATCGTTGTGTACTTGCTCAATGGGATCATTTTTTTGATTCTTGGGATCGAATTGCCAGTAGCGATGCATACCACCATTGCCGCACGCGATGTGAATACTTTCCAAGCGTTGCTCGACGTGGTATTGATTTATCTGGTGGTGCTAGGCTTGCGCGTTGCTTGGGTATGGGGATACCAACGCCTCGGGCATCAAGATCATGTCGGCTTTAAAACCGCCTTGTTATCTGGGGTATCTGGCGTGCGTGGCGCCATTACCTTAGTCGGGGTGTTGGCGGTGCCAATGGTTTTGGCTAATGGCGATGCGTTTCCAGAGCGACATTTAATGTTGTTTATTGCCGCCGGATTTGTCATCTTGAGCTTAATTGTGGCGGTGATCGGCTTGCCGTTATTAACTGCCAGTCGCACGCCGTTGACGTTGCGGGGCTCAACGGTTTCGACTGATGAAGATGACGTCTCCGCAGACGCGCCAAGGGCTTTGACCTTAGCCCAAGCCCAACGTTTCTTATATCAAATGGCTGTGCGGCGCATCGAATCAGAACGGCGCGAAGGCAATCAAAAGCCGGCCTTAGATTTGATCACAGAATACCAAAATTTGATCCGGCGGGTCGATTTGCAAGCTGATGCGTCAGAAAATGACATTCCCCCGATTGTCAAAGATGAGTTGATCTTGCGGGGGATCGGCTTAGATGGTGAACTCCAAACCTTGGCTGAACAAAAAAACACGCTTGATCCTAAACACTATGCCAAAGCCAAAAAATATTTGGTGAGTCGCCGTGGCGATATCGACGCGATGCTGGCACACAGCGGGCACAAAACGTTGCGCATGCATTTGGCTAAATGGCGCTTAAACGTGATGCAAAATTCCAAACGCTGGCTCGGATTGCGACCGCGCAATAGTGCCAAAGACCAGGCCAGACTCGCTTTAGAAAAAGATTTGGCCAAAGGCGGGTTAAAATATTTATCGGCTTACTTGAAACGCCCTGATCAGCGGCATCACCAGTACAATCGTCAAGTCATTTATGCCTTGATCGTGCAGTATCGTAATCGCATCGCCAGTGTCAAAGCCATTGCGACGCACAAATCCACGCAGTATGAAGGCCAATTACAACAATTGCGGGCGATTGCATTGGCTGCTGAACGCGCGGCGATTCATGAACTGTTAACGCAAGGGTATATCGATGCGCATTTGGCGCAACATTTGAGTCAAGCCGTGAATAATACAGAAACTGCCGCGGCAATCAGTGCCGAAGAGGTATAAAAAGCGCCCTTCACTTGATGGAAAGATCAAGTGAAGGGCTTTTTATTGTTGGTGCCATAAAAATAAGGCATATAATAAGGTGATGATGGCATAAACCAAACTGGCAATGCTGAGATACAGTAACCAAGGCCAGCCCATTATCGTTTGTCCGATCCAAAACAAAAAGGCTAAAATGCTGGCTTGAATCGTGCGTTGCAACATCGCCTGCGTGGCTTTATTCAAAGCTGACCTCGATGAAGTTTTGTTTTGCTTCAGTGATGTGGCTCAAGGTGATCCACAATTCTTGAGGGACAGGTGGTTCATCAGGATCGATTTGTTGCGCTAACCAGCGGATCAATTCAGGATGGTCGGGGATGAAATCATCCTCTAAACGCGTGGCTTCAAGGCGATCATCTGGAAATATTTGATGTTGATAAGGAAAGATAATCGTATCTGGCAAGCTGAAGGCCACCACGTTTTGTAAACCCCGAGCGACTGGTTGGTAAACGCTTGGGTGGGTGTGCAAATAAGTTAAAAGCATGGGCGCAATTTTCACGGTGAGACCTCCGACTTTAGTCTGTATGGCAACTATCGCATTTATGATAGCATGAAAATGAAGCAAGAACAAAAACAAGCTGATGAAACCGGTTTCTCAATGTCTTTGGAGGATGCCTAATGCCTTTACAATTTTATTTGGTTCGCCATGGCGAAACCCCAATGAATCAAAACGGCCAATTACAAGGAATCACCGATATGCCGCTGACGCCAAAAGGTCGCCAGCAAGCACAAGCCACCGCAACTTTATTGGCTCGAGTACCGTTTAACGCGGCGTATAGTTCTGATCGAATCCGGGCTGTGGATACCGCTGAGATTATTTTAACTGAACATCCAGGGCTTTCATTACATCGCCGCGCTGGACTGCGAGAGTACTACTTTGGCGGTTTGGAAGGCGTCACCAACAATCAGCTAATTTCAGCGTCTTTTGCGCGTTACGGGGTGAAGACGATGACCCATGCTTGGACGCGTGGTGAACGCTTTGCGCAGTTGATCCGCAACTTTGAAAAAATGGATCGTACCAAACAAGCGGAGTCGTTGCCTGAATTGCGGCTGCGGGTGCAAACTAGCTTTGCGCAAATCGTTGCGGCTCAACCTGATGATGCCAAAGTGCTGGTAGTCGCGCATGGTGTGTTTTTAAGTGCCATGGTCGACTTGATCGCACCAGAAAAGTTACCGACCACCTTGTTGAAAAATGCCAGTGTTACGCGCTTGGATGTGGCTGGCGGCGCATGGCTTGTCCGCGGGGTGAATCTCACTTCCGCCAGTGAACTGGCGAAAGTTGATGCGTAGCCTTTAACCATTTATTTACAGGAGTGGCGGAATCCGTCTTAAGTCTGTTGCAATTTAATCTG
>CAKRHU010000114.1 GCA_934339215.1 uncultured Lacticaseibacillus sp. | reverse complement strand
GCTTAAAATGCCTAATAAGAAAGGCAACACTTCACCACGCGCCAACGTACTGCGCATCGCCCCAAAGGAAACTGAGGTATCGATGATCGCTTGTGGGTTGGCAAAAGCAACCGCCCATGCCGATACAAACGCTTCTTTTAGAGGTAATGGTTTCACCGCCCCTTCCAAGCTAGTCGCACTGGCGCCTTTAAAGATGCCATAACCCATCCAAATCACAATGCCGCCGCCGACAAATAAAATGATCAACTTCAACCAGGTATAATGGGTGATCAACGCGCCCATGCCTAAGAAAGCCACCACAGTCAGCGCGGTGTCTGCCAGCCACACGAAACTGGCAATTAAAAAGGCGCGCCGCAAGCGATTGGCCATTGCCGAGTTAAAGACAAAAAGATTTTGCATGCCGATGGAGCTCACCAACGCAATGGAGATCAACATGCCCCGTAAGTATACTGATAACATTTTTACCCTACTTTCTTGCTTAGGCCGTATCATAACAAAAGGCACCCACCCCACGATCTTCCAGCTTGCGCTGTGCCTACGATCGTGTGGTGGATGCCTAAACTGTGTGCCCGACGACATCACAGCCTAATAGCGATTTAATTGATAAGTTAATGGTAGAGTATCGGGAATTTTTTGTCAACGGCTTTTTTTAAGCGCAGGAAAAACGACAGGTATCCCTAAAACTCGCAGTTAAAAAGGTGAAACTACTTCTTCAATTCCTTTTCAGCCAAAGCCTTAACGTCTTCGTCTGAGGCATCCAACAAAGGCTTCATTTGTTCTTCAGTCTTGATGGTGTCATGGGCATTAGCTTCCATATAGTGGTTCCACAAAGCGTCGCGGACAGGCGTTTCATCAGAGCTCCAGTCAAATACCGCGTTCATTGGTTCGTCCAAAACTAAGGTCTTTTCTACATCAGCCATGATTCAATTTCCTCCACATTTTGATTTGCACCAGATGCGGTGCTTTTTGCTTACAAGTTCATTATAGTCCTATTTTTGAATTTCGGCGCAATTAAATTAGCACTTTATTAGCCAGATTGCTAAAAAAGTTCCGCAACCATGTCCTGATACATTTGGACACACAAAACCCACGAAACCAAATTGCATTTCGTGGATTTCAGGCTTTGACGCCAATTCAATTACGTTCATGCAGTGCAAAACATTCAAGTGCGTGTCTGCGCCACCGCCGCTTCTTAGGCTTTGGCAGCTTTCGGGACGACTCGATCATGCATGATCTTTTGTCCACAGGCGTCACTTGCAACTTGTGTTACCACAAGGCAAATCGTCCATTCACACCTGGTATGAGTCCGAAAGGGGACCCTTATGTGCCGGCACGACTGATGCTGAGACCCACGGCCAAGGATCTGGTCATGTGGATCGATCTCACTCGGGTTTGCGGGGAACTGCCCCCCGTTGCGAAGTAATGCAGGTGACGTGCGCTAAGCCACCCCTTCCTCCTAGTATACGCGAACTATGATAACGCCTTCAAAAACAATTGTCAAGTATTTAAAGTGAGCAAACTAAAATATTTCGACAAGGTTGCTTTTCATATCATCGGGCATCGTCGAGTGTTTCAAAACAACGCACCTGCGACTAGCTACTCTCGGTGCTAAGTGCGTGTTGAAACACTCTGGGCACAAGAAAAGGCCACTACTCCAAGTCGTGGCCTTTGAATTTTATTGATCTGCTAATAGCGCCGGTTTGCCTAGCAGATAACCTTGCACAACATCACATGGATAATCGTTTCTGATTCGCGCGAACTCCGCATCGGATTCAATGCCTTCGATCGCCAACATTTTGTGATGGCGTTGCGCCAACCCATACCAGAATTCCAACTCTGGCTTAATGTCATCTAGAGATTGAAAGGGCCGGAAGTTTTGTAAAGCAAACTTGTATTCGGCAATCGATTCATTCATTTTTAACACCATTTCTGGGGTGTTTTGGCCGGTACCGACATCATCGATGCAAACTAAGATCCCTGCGTCGTAGTAACGTTTGGCCGCGTCGATCAATTGTTGCTCGGTGACCCCGGCAGACAAACGCTCAGTCAGTTCCACAAATAAGCGCACATCACAGCGCGCTTCCACCCGTTTGACCATGTCCAAATACTTGGGCTTAATGAACTGGTCTTGTTCCAAGTTAAATGAAATCAACGCGGTGTGTTCTGGCAACACTTGAATGATTTGATCTAAGAGTTTTTCGATCATCACATCCGTTAATTGGGAAAAGTCTTTGGGTAAGATCCAATGTCCATCCACATTTTCGCGCACGAATAGCTCGTAGCCGACGGACCATGGGTGGTCTGGATCTAAATCAAATTTTGGTTGTCCAAAGAAACGAAACATTGTCTACCCCCTCACTTGCTCAAAAACGCAAAACGACCCGAACATGTCTTTCACATGCGCGGGTCGTGTACTCGAAAAATTCGAGCCTGAGCAATTTACTATTGTTTCTACCTCAAAGGCAGATTATGATAAATCATTTTCAGAAAAAAGTGATTCATTCTCCTGAAACTTTCTTAGGTTCGTATAACACCGATTCAATACGATGCTGTTTACCAAACAAATAACCTTGCAACAAGTTACCTGGATAAGCCGCTTCCAATAACGCGAGCTCAACGCTAGTTTCCACGCCTTCCCAAGCTAACACCTTGTGGAACTTTTTGGCCATATCACACCAAAATTTCAATTGGGGTGACAGTTCGTTAACTGAACGCATTGGCCGGAAATTTTGAAAGGCGAACTTGTACTCACTGATATAATCATTGAGCAACATCACCAACGCCGGCGAATTCTGGCCAGTGCCGACATCATCGATACACACTTGCAGGCCACAAGTTGCAAAGCGCTTGGCGGCATTCAACAATTGTCCAGGCGTGATGCCCGCACCTAAACGTTCCGTCAATTCGGTATACAGTTCAATGTCAGTGCTGGCTTGAACACTTGCGATCATTGCCGGAAAGGCCGGATCGATGAATTGGCTTTGCTCGAGGTTAAAGGACAAAATCTTGATATGCGCTGGCATCTGCGCAATGGTTTGGCGCAACAAATGATTCAACGTCATCACGCCGATCCCTTCAAATGGCAATGGTTGCGCCCACTGCCCGTTGCGCCGTTCTTTGATAAACAATTCGTAACCGATGGGGCGCACTTGAGGCGCTCCCATTGGATATTTTGGTTGGGCAAAAATTGTATACATCCCATCCACCTCCAGTGTGATCACTCCAATTCCCCCATAACGACAATTAGAATAAAAAACGACCCAAGCATGTCTCTCTCATGCGCGGGTCGTATGCTCGAAAGGTTCTCGAACTTGAGCAGGTCTTCATTTGTCGTTAATGCTATTATAACTAATTTGTTTGTAATAATCTACAAAAAATTTATTATATTTCGGGTTTTGGCTGGTTGAGATTTGCATCCCCATCCGGTTTTTAAAGGATCAGCTCAGCTGGTTGCCAGCTGTTTTTGCTTTTCGCGGTGCAAAGCGTACATGTTCACGAACAAGGCCGCGATCATTAAAATCAAACCCAGCCACATAATATGATGTAAGCCATTGAACATGATGGCGCGCATTTTAGGTAATAAAGCTTGCGGCAAGGACTTGTTGCTTTGGGCATTGGATAAGTTGTTCATCATCGCCATGGTGATCTTGCCATGGGCTTTGGCCACGCCTGCGCGCAAGGCATTATTCATCAAGATGCCATACACCGCGGCGGTCATGGTTTGGCTGAGCATCCGGATCAAAAAACTGAAACTCGTCGCCACTGGCACGTCTTGCGGCAGCGCATCAGTTTGGACTTTAACTTGCAACTCGGAAAAGCACATCCCGTTGCCGTACCCTTGAAACACCCCAGCTAACATGATCGCCCAATAAGGCGCATGTTGATCGACTAACACCATGATCAAAAACGTCAGCATCAACGTCAAAATTCCGACTAACACCACTTGTTGTGGGGACAAATGCCGCCGCAGTGGTGCTGTAGACCCGGAGCCTAAGAAGTTGGTAAACGAGCCAGGAATTTGGGTACAGCCACCGATCAACGCCGATACGCCAAGCATCGCTTGCACCCACATCGGGGCGTAAACGATAAAGCCCATAAATGCACCCCAAATCAACGTAAACAACACAAAATCGATCACGAGTTCTGGGTCTTCAAACAAACGCCCTGGAATAATTGGATCTTTGGCGCGACGTTCGACCACCACCATGGCACCAAGCAATACAACCGCAATGCCAGCTAACAAAAGTAACACCCAAGCGCTGGTGGCACCGATCATTTCAATGGCGGAAAGTAAACTGATCAAGCCGACGGTCAACAACGCCGCCCCTTGATAATCCACCGGCACATTGCGCGGCGCCTTTTTTTCTTCTTTGAAGAACAATTGCACCAAAATCGCAGAGATCAAGCCGATCGGAACATTCAAATAAAACACCCAATGCCATGACCACGCATCCACAATCGCCCCACCGACTAACGGGCCGATGATCGTGGCGGTGGAATAACTGGCTGACACCAAGCCTAAGACTTGCATGCGCTTGCGCGGATTTTTATACAGTTGCGCATAAATAATGTAAGGCAAAGACACCATGCCCCCATTGCCGATCCCAGCGATCGCTCGCGAAATGATCAACATCACCATTGAAGGCGCCATGCCTTGTAAAAAACTCCCGAGCACAAACATCAACGCGGCCAGTTGATAAGCGCGACGATTACCGAGTCGCTCGCCGAGTTTACTCCACAATGGGGTGGAAACCGCAGTTCCTAATAAGAATATCGCGACGATCCAGCCCATCAGCTCCAAGCCATGGAGATCTGCGATGATCGCTGGCAGGGCAGTGTTAACAATGGTATTATCCAAGCCACTCATGGCGTTGGAAAGCAGTAGCGCAAACGTGACTAACCAAATATTTTTCTTCGACAAAGGCTTCCTCTTTCTGAAAACAAAACGATACCTTCTATGATAGTCCTGAATGCCAGCTTGTGCCAGATGAATTGAAACGCAACCACGAAGCAACATAAACGATGTGCTGAAATCACTCATGTTAACTATGGTGACACGAGCACTAGCAACGTTGACATTCCCGCGGTATCATAAAAACAATTATTGAGGAGGCTGAATATGTCTGTTGAATTTGTGAATGCTGAGCACGTTGATCTGCCTGCGATCGTGGCGATTTATAACCAAGCGATTCCCGGTCGCTTAGCCACTGCTGACTTAGAGCCCGTTTCGGTGGCGTCGAAAGAAGCATGGTTTGCTGAATACGATTTGGACCATCGCCCATTATGGAAAATCATGGTTGACGGCAAACTGGCAGGCTGGGTCGGCTTAGAGTCTTTCTACGGTCGTCCAGCATACAGCCATACTGCTGAAATCAGCATTTACTTAGACGACGCGTTCCAACATCTTGGCCTCGGCCAACAAGCTTTAGCCTATGTCATCACCCAACTCAAGCGCCTGGATCTCAATACGCTCGTCGCGTTCATCTTTGCTCACAACGCCCCTTCTCAAGGCCTCTTCAAGAAAAATGGCTTCGAACGCTGGGCGCATCTCCCAGATGTTGCCTTGATGGATGATCAACTACGCAGTTTGGACATTTTAGGCAAACGGTTCTAACGATTTAAAAAGTCCGCTGGGAAAAATTTCTCAGCGGACTTTTGATTTATTGACGTGGATTCCAAGGCTGTTTCATGTAGACATCCCCGGCTTTGAGCTCGGCTAGCATTTGCTCGAAACGTTTGGTTTGCGTTGCCTCGCGCTTAGCTTGCGCGATCCAGTTGAGATAGTCAGTTTGTTGATACTGTGGACGTGCATCAAAAGCTGCTCGCAGTTGATACGTCTGCAAG
>CAKRHU010000113.1 GCA_934339215.1 uncultured Lacticaseibacillus sp. | reverse complement strand
TAATAAGGTGTCGACCACATGTTGGCCAACTTGGCCGTGGGCACCGATAACAAAAATTTTCATATTTAAATCCTCCTTTAAATCATTGCCAAGGGGACATGCTGCGTCGGTTCTGGAAAGGCTGAATCGATCAAGGTTAGCTCATCTGAGGTGAATGTCGTATGCATCGCATCGAGATTAGCTTGGACATGAGCGATACTGGAAGCTTTTGGAATGGCTAACACATCTTGATGACGCCAAGTCCAAGCCAACATCAATTGATGGGCGGTAATGTGTTTGGCCTTCGCCAAATCCTGTAAGCCTTGAGGCAAAATAATCGTGTTACCAGAGCCGGAATTAAATGGGGAATATCCGATCAAGCTTTGGTCATGTTGTTTTTGATAAGTGCGCAGATCGTAATCGATGCCACGTGCTTTGAGGTTATACAAGACTTCGTTAGCAGAAATATCGTTGCCACCCGGTAACTCAGCGGCTTCTTTCAAGTCTGTGACGTCAAAGTTTGAAACACCATAAGCTTTGATCAAGCCAGCTTTTTTCAAGGCGGCCATGCCAGTGAGAGTTTCAGCTAGCGGGGTGTTGCCGCGCCAATGATATAAATACAGGTCCAAATAATCCGTCCCTAACCGCGCCAAACTGGCTTCCAAGGCCTTTTTCATTTGAGTGGCGGTCGCGTGCCAAGGATAAAATTTGGAAATCAAATATAATTGAGGGCGATCATATGACGCAATGGCTTGGCCGACTAAGGTTTCCGCAGCCCCTTCACCATACATTTCAGCCGTATCGATCACCTTGATGCCATGGGCCAAGCCATAACGTAGGGCACTTAACTCTTGCTGGGTTTTGGCGGCGTTGCCTTCGCCTAAATACCAGGTGCCCATGCCTAATGCCGGGACAGCCGTATGCGCTAAATCAAATGTGGGTAACATTTTTCACCTGCTCTCTTATCTTTCGTTAGCTTCAGTATAACGTAACCGCTTCCCAGTGTTAAATAGTCGCCAGCACAAAAAAGAGGCCAGATTGTGATGGCCTCGGATCACGAATTATTTGTTGGCAACAGTACGTGCTTTTGGCGCATGGTCACCAGCGTTAAACGCGTCAGCAAAAGTTTGCGCAAAATCGGCAAGTTTAACGCGCCCTGTGATCACCGGATGGTTGGCCAGGTCGGCATACATCAATTCAGGCTGTTTTTGATGTTGGGTGCTGGCGACAAAAGGTTCGATGATGGTTTCAGGGACGCCAGCTTGCCGGAGATTATCTGCATACTGCTCATCTGATAGCTCAATAAAACGGATTGCAAAGCCTAAAGCTTGACTGAAAGCGTCGATCATTTGGGCGCCGGTGAAGGTATCAGATACGACATACCGGATGGTTTTACCGGCGGGACAATTGGTGATGACGTCATAAACCACGTCTGCGATATCACTAGGCGCCACCATTTTGCGCATCGTGGTATCAGGAATGTTGGCGTAAAGCGTGTGATTATGATGGAGGGTGGGGAGATTGGCAAATAAATTATTGTAAAAGCCCATTGGCCGCACAAAAGCGACGTCAGCGGCTAAGCGACACAGCGCATCTTCGATGAAGTGATAAGCGTATAGGCTACCACTGTCAGGATCTTGCGCCCCGATGCTGGATAAGTTGACCACTTGTGGGACTTTCGCCGCCTGCACGGCACCAGAAAAAATATCACCGAGGCGTTGGGCGCTACCGAATAAATCAGAGTTGGGCCCTGAAATCATTAAATAAACCACGTCTGCGCCGGTGAACGCTTGCGTGAGAAATGCTTGATCTGCCATGACGCCAACCGCAGCTTGAGCGCCGAGTGCTTCAATGTTGGCAACGCGCTGGGGATTTGAAGTGATCACGGTCACTTGATGTTTAGCTTGGATCAAGCGGGGGATGACAAAACGGTTGATGTTACCGACAGAACCTAACAAGGTAATTTTCATGGGGTCTCCTTTTAACAAATAGGACTATCTTTTTTACTTTGCCATCATAAAAGATAGACTTATCTTTGTCAACTGTTGTACAATTTTTTTATGCGAACAAAAGATGAAACCAAAGAAACCAAAATTTTAGATGCCACGGCTGCCATCATTCTAAAAGATGGTGCGGCAGGTGTATCCACGGTGAAAGTCGCCAAGCGCGTTGGGATCTCTCAATCCAACGTTTATTTGTATTTTAAAAATAAAGATGCCTTGTTGCTTAGCGTGTATCATCGCGAGATGCAACGGATTCAAGCGACAGGTGATTTACAAGCAGTTGCTGATGAAAGCTTGGCCATCGACGTGCGTTTAAAGCTGTATATCAGCGCGATTTATCATTATGCCATGGCGCATCCTGACAGCTTGACGTTGATTCAACAAATCAAATTCTTATTCGGCCAATATGATAGCAACCCATTTTTACATGGAGAAAACACGCAGAATTTGATTACAGATTTATATCAGGTCGCCCAACAAAAAGGCACGTTAAAAAACGTGCCAGTCAGTGTGCTGATGTCGATGGTATTTTCAGTGATCCATACACATTCAATGAATGTGCAACGCCAAGTTTATGCCGCGGATCAGTATACGTTTGACCAAATTTTTGCGGTGATTTGGCAAGGCATCCGCGCTTAAAGCAGTTGAGCTTGCACGTCTCTGGCAATCATTAATTCTTCGTTTGTTGGGATCACCCAAGTGGCAATGGTGGCTTCAGGTGCGGATAAATCAATTTCGCGACCGCGGGTTTGATTTTTTAGCGGATCGATAAAAGCGCCTAAAAAGCCTAAGTAGGCCATGATCTTGGCGCGCATTTCACCACCATTTTCGCCGACGCCGCCGGTAAAGACTAACGCGTCGACGCCGTTCATGGCTGCGGCAAAGCTGCCAACATATTTGGCGACGCGGTTGGCGTAAATCGTCAACGCAAGTTTGGCTTGAGGATTTTCAGCTTCAACCGCTTCTAAGTCGCGTTGATCGGCGGAAAGTTGTGATAACCCTAATAAGCCAGATTTTTGATTGAGGATCGCAATCAGTTGATGAATGTCTTGCAGGTCCAGTTGGTCCATTAAATAAGCCAATAAGCTCGGATCGATATCACCACTGCGCGTGCCCATCGTCACGCCAGCTAATGGTGTGAAGCCCATTGAGGTGTCGATGACTTGGCCGTTTTGGACGGCAGTGACGCTGGAGCCTGAGCCGAGGTGCATGACAATCAACTTGTTAGCCTCAAATAACTGCGCTGCGCGTTGGGTGACGTAACGGACAGACGTGCCATGTGCCCCATATTTGCGGGCACCGAAGCGTTGGTAATAATCATATGGAATGCTATATAAGAAGTTTTCTGGGGGCATGCTTTGATGAAAGGCCGTATCAAACACGGCCACTTGCACCGCCCAAGGCATTAATCGACTGAAAATGTCAGCATATTTGGCTTGCACAGGGTTATGCAAGGGCGCAAAGTGACCTAATTCAGCAATGTCAGCTAAGACTGCTGGGGTGATGCGCACACTTTCAGCGTAATGTTCCCCACCGGCGACGATACGGTGGCCGACGCCTTTGATTTCATGCAAATGAGCCACCAAGTGTAAGTCTTTGAGGCGTTCCATGACATCGACGACGGCTTCATGAAAGTCTTTGATTGGCTGATCGAAGCTGAGTTTTTGATCGTCGAATTTGATTTTGACGGTTGCTTGCGCTTGGCCGAGCCGGTCGATCAAGCCGCTGGCGAGCACGCGTTCTTCAGGCATGGCAAAAAGTTTCCATTTTAAGGTGGAGCTACCAGCATTGATCGCAAGAATTTTTGGCATGAGCGCGCACTTCCTTTTCAATTCATTAGAATCATTATCACACGTCAAATAAAGCGCCGTCAATTTGTGCACTAGGCTAAAAAATTGTCTGCGGCTCACCTTGGCCGTATACTGAAGGCATTGGAGGTGCGATATGACAAAAATCGTGGTACTAAACGGCGCAGTGGTCAACTATGATCACGCGATGAGTTGGCAACAGCTTGGGGCAAATGTGCAGGTTTACGAGCAAAGTGCGACCGCTGAGATCCTCGACCGCGTACAAGGCGCAACGGTTGTAGTGACCAAAGAAATGCCTTTGCCAGGGGATATCATTGCGCAATTTCCGGATTCAGTGAAATTAGTCGTCGAAGCTGGCACTGGTTATAACAATCATGATCTCGAGGCGTTAAAGGCGAAACACATTGCATTGGCGAATGTCCCAGCCTACTCGACTGAGCGCGTGGCAGACACCGCCTTAATGTTGATGTTAAATCTCGCCAGCAGCATGCAGATCCAGTTGAAAATGTTGGCACAAGGCGATCATCGTAATTTCTCGGATCACTTGATGGTGCCACATGTGGAGCTCAATGGTAAAACGTTAGGTGTGATCGGTTTCGGGCATATCGGCCAAACCTTAATCAAAATCGCCCAAGCCATGGACATGAAAATTTTGGTGGCGACGCGAACTCAGCGCCTTGATCGTGATGGTATTCACTTCACCACGCAAACGGATCTGCTTCAACACAGTGACTTTGTGTCGTTGAACTTACCTTTGACGCCAACGACGACACATTTGATTGACGCTGAGGCGTTGAAGTTGATGAAACCAACGGCGTTTTTGATCAATACCGCACGCGGCGGGTTGATCGATGAACCGGCGTTGATCAAGGCGCTGCAACATCACGAAATTGCCGGGGCTGGGTTAGATGTGCAAGCAAGCGAGCCGTTAGCGGATGACAGTCCGTTGTTTCAACTCGACAATGTGATCGTGACGCCTCATATCGGCTGGCGCGGTTTGGAAACGCGGCAACGCTTGGTCCAAATCGTGGCAGATGATATTCAGGCCTTTTTAAACGGGGAAGCGTTGAATCGAATTTTATGATGTGAGTGGATACTCACTGAAATTTGCGGTACACTACATCCAGATGGAAAAGAGGGACGCTATGCGCCGCAAAGAATTACGAGTGATCGCCGGAATCATTGCACTGATCATGTTAGCTTTGGTGATTTGGCATGATTGGCACAGTTTAAAAGGCTTCGCTTGGTTTAACCGGGCTGAATTTATCACGGTGTTTCGCGGCGCTGGCTTGTGGTCAGTGATCCCGCTGGCTTTGGTATTAATGGCAGTGTCGATGATCCCAGGGGCGCCGAATTCGGTGATCGCAGTCCTCAATGGCGTGTGTTTAGGGGCACCATTGGGCTTTGTCGTGAATGTGATCGGCCTAAGTTTAGGCAATTGCTTAGGCTCGTTATTGATCGATCGCATCGAATTGCATCATCAATCGCCGAAACGCTCGCGTTTATTAGATGATTTAATGAAAGCCAGCCACCCAAAACTTGGTGTGTTGCTAGGCTATAGTGTCCCATTCGTGCCGAATACTTTGGTGCATTTGGCAGCTGGCCAGTTGCAACTGCCACGCAAAACTTGGAATAGCTTGATCGTGCTGGGAAGTTTGCCCACGGCGTTTTTTTACGCGTTTGGTGGGGATGCGGCTTTGCGCTTGCGGCCAGGGCGGTTGGTGATCGCCATTGGTTTGATCGCAGCGAGTGCTTTAGTGATCCAAGTGATCCGGCGCGATCGCAAACGTGAATTGAAGTAAACATGAGCACGTTGTCTAAATTTTAGGCAACGTGTTTTTTGTATCGTCGGCTTACCGTATCTTTACAATCCGCGACGAAGCTTTTCACAACCAAAACAACAAATTGGTCAAATCTTTACTTCGATAAAGTGCTTAATGGTCAATCTCATCCCGTTTTGCCGTGAACTTGTTCAACGGTGACGTGGATATGGTAGCAGTTGATGATATCGATTTGGTCAACTACGGCAAGTTCACCAACGATGCCACCAAAGC
>CAKRHU010000112.1 GCA_934339215.1 uncultured Lacticaseibacillus sp. | reverse complement strand
AAGCACCTGACGGTAAATATGCGGTTTACCTAATCAAAGAAACTAAATCCGAAACCGATAGTACAAACCCAAGCGTGACGGTTACCAAAGTTGCAACGCCAATTGTGTTAGTGATGCCATTGGATAACATGGGTACTGCCGATTCACCACTGAATATCTATCCAAAGAACCAAACAGAAACAACTTTCACCAAGGACTTGCAAGATTCAAGCAAAACTCATTTGGATGCAACTGGTAATAATGCTGCTCTTGGTTTAGGCGACACGGCAAGTTATGTTGTTACTGCAGTCGTACCTTCTGATATTGCTAATCTTGATGCTTATAAGATCACAGATACACCAGATGCTGGATTGAATATCGACTCTAGTACGGTTAAAATTTCCGATCCTTCTAACGCAGATTTCGACTTCTCAATCGCAACCGTTGCTGGTACGCCAGCTACCACAAATGCTGGTGCTGGTTTTACGATTGAATTTTCCAAAGACGATTTTGCTGAAAAGTTGGCTACCATCAAGGGTGATCACTTACAAATCACATACACAGCAACCATCAACACACTGTTAATTCCTGGCGACAAATTCTTGAACAACAAAGTCCAATTGAACAATGAACCAAATACAACTACTTCAACCCATGGAATTACCACTGGCGGCGCCCAATTCATTAAGGAAGACGCCAATAATACCAAAAAGAAGCTGGCGGGTGCCCAATTTATCGTGACGAACGCAGATCACACACAGTATCTTATTAAGACTGGTACTGAGAAGACTGATTTAAAGTATGACTGGAAAGATATGCCTTCAGATTATACCCCTGGAGATACGCCTTCCGATACAGAGTTCGCCGATGCAGTTATTCTGACGTCTAATAGCGATGGTCGATTCGCAATCACTGGTCTTGATTACGGCAAATACAATCTTGCCGAAATTGGTGCGCCAGATGGCTATGCTTTGAAGCAAGATTACCAATCATTTGATGTATCTGAAACGTCATACAATACTGATAAAGCAATCACAATTGACGATGCCCCTAAAGGTCTCTTGCCTTCCACTGGTGGCATGGGGATCTATATCGTGATCGCAGCCGGCTTAGCCTTAGTTGCATTAGGCTTTGCATTCTTGCGTCGCGGCAAGCACCACGAAGAAGTATAATTAAGGCATTGAAGGCGCGGGCAGCCGCGTCTTTTTTAGATAGGAGCCTCGCATGTCCAAACATCCCCGTCCGCGTCAGCATTTGGTGACGCAAGCCATCGCCTTCATTTTGTTGCTCGCCGGCATCGGCGTGGCGCTGTACCCATTTTATTCAGGCGCCTTGAACACGATGCTTGATCGGGCGCGGGTCGCGCGAGTCGACAAGCAAAATGCCGCCAACGCGAAAAAGCAACAAGCAGAAATGGCCAAAGCCAATGCCAAGTTGCAAAAGTCTGGCTTACACGCTAACGCCGATCCTTTTTCCGGATTGACGAAGGCGGATAAAGTCAACTTGCAAAAAAATCAACTTGGCGAGGTGATCATTCCTAAAATCAACCTCACCGTTCCGCTATTCAAAACGCTGGCAGAAGAAACACTAGCGGTAGGCGCAGCAGTGGTGCCAGGCACATCGATGCCGACTGGCGGCCTTAACACGCACACTGTGATCGCCGGACACCGCGGCTTAGTGGATCGGCGTTTGTTCTCTGATCTCAACCGAGTGAAAAAAGGGAACGTCTTCGTTTTAAAAGTCGCAGGCAAGCACTTGGCGTACAAAGTGTTCCGCATTCAAGTGGTATTGCCGTCTAATACGTCGATTTTGCAAATTGAACCGGGCAAAGACCTTGCGACCTTGTTGACTTGCACACCATATATGATCAACTCTCATCGCATGTTGGTCTCGGGCAAGCGGGTGCCTTACACGCCGGCGATTGCCAAACAAGTCGCCGCTGCTCAAAATCGTGAACGTTGGCAACAACTTGCCATTTTAGTTGCCTGTATCCTCGCATTGTTAGGTTTGTTAGCTTTGATCGGCAGGCACATTCATGTGTTGTTGTTGAAGCGGCACTTGTTTGATCTGTGGTTTCAAGTGGTGGATCGCGACGGCCAGCCGGTGCCAAATCTCACGTTCGCGTTATGTAAACCGAATGGTAAGCCACTATATCGGCATAAACAGAAGCTGACTGTCACCACCGATGAAACGGGCCGCGGCCATATTGATGATTTGCCTGGCGCCATGTATCGCCTGCAAAGCACCGACTTGCGCATCAAAGCTGGGGTGAAGCGACTCGCCCAACAAAAGATGCAATTGTATCCAACCAAAGCTCAAGTCGCCATGATTCAATACGTCGATGGGATTTGGCAGATCCGGCAGTAATTACAAGTTGAAAAGATGTCTCGATGTTGAGGCATCTTTTTAATAGGAAGAAACGAAACCGCTTGCAAAAAAATCGCCACCTGAGATAATCAGCGTATGGAGGTGAGCGCGATGCATAATCGCTGGTATGGGGCCAAACACTTGCACGCGATTTGGGCGTGGGGGCGCAACGCTGGCAATTTTTCTGGGCGGTCGAGTCGCTCAGAATATTGGTGGATGTGGTTGTTTGGGTATTTGTTGTCGCTGATTTTGAATTTTGTTGTGATCGTGCAAGGTGAAGCCATCTACACAAGCGCTAACTTGCGACAGATTTTGATCGTCACGCTGATTGCTATCATTGTGGTGACCATTTTGCCAAGTACGGCACTACAAATTAGACGCCTGCGCGATGCCGGGATCGACTGGCGCAAAGGCGTGGTGGTGATGCTCGTCGAAGCGGTGATGGCGATCGGCTTTATCTTCTTGCACGGGCTGATCGGCAAGCTCGCATTAGTGGGGACGTTAGCCAGCGGGGCGCTATTATTGTGGTGGTCGTATCAACCGAGCATCGCCTAGTGGATTTTTTCTGCAAGCCGTGTGTGTCTGTGGTACACTAGTAACGCATTGTTTAAAGAAAAATGGAGGCGTAATGCATTGGCAGATCGACCAATTCGGGTGCGCTATGCACCAAGTCCAACCGGCCATCTTCACATCGGAAATGCCCGGACGGCACTGTTCAACTATCTTTTCGCACGTCATTACAATGGGACGATGGTACTTCGCATTGAAGATACCGACCAAAAACGTAACATTGCTGATGGTGAAAAAAGCCAAATCGAAAACCTGCACTGGTTAGGCATTGATTGGGATGAAGGTCCAGATAAAGGCGGCGACTTCGGGCCGTACCGTCAGTCTGAACGCAAAGACATCTACATGAAATACATCAACCAATTGCTGGCTGAAGGCAAGGCTTACGAATCTTACAAGACTGAAGAAGAATTGCAAGCCGATCGTGAAGCACAACAAGCTAACCACGAAATGCCGCATTACGTTTACGAATATGAAGGCTTGACTGAAGCTGAAAAGCAAGCCAAGATCGATGCCGCTAAGGCTAAGGGCTTGACCCCAGTCATTCGCTTCCACATTCCAGAAGATAAAACGTATGCATGGCAAGATATCGTCAAAGGCGATATTTCCATCGATGGTAACACCATTGGCGGCGACTTTGTCATCTTAAAGCGCGACGGCATGCCAACTTACAACTTTGCGGTGGTCATTGACGATCATTTGATGGAAATTACTCACGTTTTACGTGGGGATGACCATATCGCCAACACCCCAAAGCAAATGGCTGTTTACGATGCGTTAGGCTGGGAAGCCCCAGTCTTTGGTCACATGACTTTGATCATCAACGGCGCCACTGGTAAAAAGCTTTCCAAGCGTGACGAAAACGTCTTGCAGTTCATCGAACAATATCGTGAACTGGGCTACTTGCCAAACGCGATGTTCAACTTCATCACCTTGCTTGGCTGGTCGCCTAAAGGTGAAGACGAAATTTTCACCAAAAAGGAATTCATCAAGTTATTTGATGAAAAGCGCTTGAGCAAATCGCCTGCGCGTTTTGACCAAAAGAAGTTGGAATGGGTCAACAACAAGTACATCAAGGAAACTCAACCTTCAGAGCTCACTGCTTTGGCCTTGGAAAACTTGATCGAAGCCGGCCGTGTGCCTGCAGATCCTGACGCCAACACCATCGAATGGGCGCGTCAAATGATCAGCTTGTACATTCCTCAAATGAGCTACACCCAACAAGTCGTTGACTTGTCCAGTATCTTCTTTGAAGATCGCACGGAATTGACTGAAGACGAAATGAAAGAAATCGCCGATGACAATGCCTTGCCGATCATCAAGTTGTTGAAAGAAAAGCTTGAAGCCTTAGACGTCTTCACTGCTTACTTCATCAACCAAGAAGTTTACCAAATCCGCTTGGCCTTAGGCGTTAAGGGCCGCAAGCTCTTCATGCCAGTACGGATCGCAGCCACCTTCCATATGCACGGCCCACAATTGGCTGAAACCATGGAATTAATGGGCCGCCAAAAGGTCATGGCCAACATTGATCGCGTCTTAGCGCTGATCGAAAAATAAGGTCCAAATAAAATCATCTCGCTTTTGTGAGGTGATTTTTTGTGCTAGCCTTAACCAACAAGGGGATGCTGTTATGACTACAATTGGCTTTTTCTCACCGTCGACGCCGATTACGGCAACGAGTCCGGTACGCTTTGCCCGGGCGCAGAAGTTTTTACAAGCAGCGGGCTATCAGTTGGTAGCTGGTGCGTTAACTGGACAAGCAGATGGTTACCGTAGCGGCTCGATCCAAGCGCGGGTGGCAGAACTCAATGCCTTGATCCACGATCCGCAAGTCGATATTTTAATGGCGACGATCGGCGGCATGAATAGCAATGCGATGTTGCCGTACCTCGATTATGATTATCTAAATGCCCATCCCAAAACCATCGTTGGCTATTCAGATGTGACTGCTTTGTTGTTAGCCGTTTATACCAAAGCGCCAAACTGTCGGGTCTTGTACGGGCCAACGTTGGTGGCTGGGTTTGGTGAGTGGTCACCAATTGTTGATGAGTCGCTGAAGGATTTTCAAGCCGTGTTGGCTGGTGATACCACGCTTCAAGCCCCTGCGACGTGGACCGATGATCATACCAATTGGGAAAGCTTTAGTGTGCCTAAGCAAATGCATGCCAATCATTGGGGTTATACGCAAACGCCGCAATTATCAGGCCGGATCATTGGCGGTAATCTCAATACGATGTCTGGATTTATTCACTCGGCGTACTTCCCGCAGTTGACGCATAATGATCTGTTGTTCATCGAAGATGCGGAAAAAGACGCTGCCACCGTCGAACGTAGCTTTGCCATGTTGAAAAATGCAGGTATTTTCGATCAAGTCCGGGGTGTGATCCTGGGTAAACATGCGCTGTTTGATGATGTTGGTACTGGGCGGGCACCAATCGACAGTTTACTTGAAGTGCTCAATGGTCAACCGCTTCCGGTGATTTACGATTATGATTCATGTCACACAGTGCCGATGATGACCACGCCGATCGGAGATTTTGCTGAATTCGATGCAGTGGCTCAAACAGTTCGTTTTACAAAAAGTCGCTGATCAGCGGCTTTTTGTTTTATCACGATAAATTAACCATTATCTCATGTTTGCGGTACAATCAAACGTATCACAGTTTCACCGGAGGTTCTTATGACTCACAATTTAGCGCCACTGGACGCGTGGCAAGGTGAATTCGCGCAACTGCGTCATCACTTACATGAACACCCAGAATTGGGACTGGATACGGTCAACACTGCGCAGTTAGTTACGGAAAAATTGCGCAACTATGGTTTTGCAGTGACCGAACATATCGGCGGCCTTGGGGTAGTGGGACAACTGAAGCGCGGCTCATCGGCTAAAACCATCGGCTTGCGCGCAGATATGGATTGTTTACCGATCAACGAAGCAACCGGTTTGTCTTATCAAAG
>CAKRHU010000111.1 GCA_934339215.1 uncultured Lacticaseibacillus sp. | reverse complement strand
CCTATTTCACGAGTATCTCATGCTTGGGTGAGTCATCCGCTTGTCTTCCACTAGATGCTACAAGCAAAACATTTCACCCCAAGCTTCTACATTATTGGATATTTTGGATTACTGTTCTAAACCTCCTCAATGCCTGCAGTTTGTTCCAACCATTTCCACACTTGCGGTTTGCCAACACCTGTTTCAGCGGAGAACAAGATCAAATCGTCGGTTTGGTTTAAATCTAGGGTCTGCTTAATGGTGCGGATCACTTGATTGCGCTTGGCGCGACTGGTTTTGTCGACTTTGGTGCCGACCACTAAAGTTTTAATGTGGAAATATTTCAAATATTGATACATCGACACATCGTCTTCGCTTGGCTCGTGGCGGGCATCGACTAACAACACGGCACCATGCAATTGCTTGCGCGTGGTGAGGTATTCTTCGATCATCGCCGCAAATTTGGCGCGATCAGCTTTAGAGACTTTGGCAAAGCCGTAGCCTGGCACATCGACAAAATACAACATGTCTTCAAGAATATAGAAGTTAAGCGTTTGGGTCTTACCAGGAACACTGGACGTGCGGGCCATCGCTTTGCGGTCGATCAAACGGTTGATCAAGCTGGACTTGCCGACGTTACTGCGGCCGACAAAGGCGATTTCTGGAAAGCCGGTATCTGGGTACTGTTTGGCACTGACCGCTGAAATGGTCAGGTCAACGTTGTGGATCTTCATATTATCGGACCCCTCCTTATCTAACTCAAATAGTGTATCACGAAAACACCAACCACCCTATTACAAAACCACAACGATTTGCAATTGTGGTCAAAGCATGTTGCCTTGTCTAGACACAAAGGAAGCTATCATGACAGAATTGACCCCTTGGCTGTTTTTAATGGCCAGCTTATTGGCGCGGGTCCAATTTGGCTTCACGATCATCGGCGCGTGGCTACCGCGAAAAATCTGGTTAACGATCAGTTATTTCGTTGGCCAAACCACCTTGTCTGCTGTGCAAGTTTTGTTCGTCGGGTATACCGACATTTTTCACGATTGGAATGTGACGACGGCTTACGATAATTGGTTTTTCATGACGGCGATAGTTTCTGGTTTGTTGTGGCTGACTGGGATACTGTTGCTCAGCCGTCGCACCCCACAAAAATAGAGCTGAGGGCATGCCTCAACTCTTTTTTGTTAGCCTACGACGCTTCGCGAGAATCCTTCACGACTAATTCTGGTTTGCCTTTGCCTTCAACAGCAGCCTTGGTCACAATGGCCTTGGTCACTTCTGGACGGCTTGGCAGATCAAACATCAAGTCTTGCATCACGGCTTCGATGATCGAACGCAAGCCACGCGCCCCAGTATCGCGGACGATGGCTTTATGTGCGATCGCATGCAAGGCTGGGTTGGTGAATTCAAGTTCGGTGTGATCCAAGCTCAACAGCTTTTGATATTGCTTGACTAAAGCATTCTTTGGTTCCGTCAAAATGTGAACCAAATCGTCTTCAGTCAGCTTCTCAAGTGCGGCGATGATCGGGATACGGCCGATGAATTCTGGAATGATCCCAAACTTCATCAAATCTTCAGGCACGATTTGTTGCATCACTGACTTGTCTGGGTCGTAACCAGCTTCTGGTGCAGACGCGCCAAAGCCGATCGTCTTATCGCCCATGCGGTTCTTCACGATGGTTTCGATCCCATCAAAAGCCCCGCCGACGATGAACAAGATGTTCGTGGTGTCGATTTGGATGAATTCTTGTTGGGGATGCTTACGTCCGCCCTGCGGTGGGACGTTGGCGATGGTGCCTTCCAAGATTTTAAGCAAAGCTTGTTGGACACCTTCACCAGACACATCGCGGGTGATGGACACATTTTCAGATTTCTTGGCGATCTTATCGATTTCATCGATATAGATGATGCCTTTTTGCGCGCGTTCGACATCATAATCGGCTGCTTGCAACAGCTTCAGTAAAATGTTTTCCACGTCTTCGCCGACATACCCAGCTTCAGTCAGCGTGGTGGCATCAGCGATGGCAAATGGCACATTCAAAATGCGAGCCAAAGATTGCGCCAGGAACGTTTTCCCGGAACCAGTCGGGCCGACTAAGGCGATGTTGGACTTTTGCAATTCCGTATCGTCTTTGTCAGCGACTTCCATTTGGTTGACGCGCTTGTAGTGGTTATAAACGGCCACGGCTAAGGCACGCTTTGCGGCATCTTGGCCGATCACATAGTCATTTAAGATGTTTAAGATCTCAATTGGCTTCGGTACTTCTAACAGATTCTGGTAGGCATCTTCTTTGAACTCTTCATCGATGATTTGTTTACATAACTCAATGCATTCGTTACAAATATATACGCCAGGGCCAGCAACGATCTTCTTCACTTGATCTTGGGATTTCCCACAAAAGCTGCAGGTTACCGGACCCGTGGTTTCAACGTTGTCAAACATTGTATTCAACCCCTTCTTGATAAGTCAATCATACCAAAACAGACACCGCCTGCATAGTGATTGGACTGGTCTAGCCTAACATAGTGACAAAAACCTTGCAATCAGAATCGGCTTTCTTTTTGCAAGTTATTTTCAGCCATGCTTTGCGGGGCTTGTCCGTCAGTTCAAAACGTTGATCTGTTGGGCTTGCGCCACTAGGTACTCCTGAGCGTCTTTGACGTTCAACAAATCCTCACTCAGGGTAATCTCATAAATTGTTTGGTCTTGGTAAGGTTGGAAATAATAATGCCCAGAATTTAAGCTTATATAACCGCGGTATTGCGTATAGTCACTGCCACCGTTCGCCAATAATAAGTGCTCCAGCGCCGGCAAGTCCCCATGCATCGCCAAAATAATGTCATTCACCAAACCTCACCTCCCATACTCATTAGTGCATGATGTGTGACAAAAGGTTGCCTGAATTCAAAAAAATACCGCGAAAATTTCTCGCGGTAAATCCTGATTATTCTGGAATGTCTTTTGAAGGTAAGACTTCGATCACGAAGCAGGTGATGCCCACCGCCGCTGAGATAAACAAAGCAGTGTTGGAGTCGTCGCCAAACACGATGGACGCAAAGGCTTCAATGACCAGCAAAATCACATACACCCACCAAGGCACACCCGCATCGCGGAAACGCCGAATCGTTAAACTCAACCCTGGTAATAGCACTGCCAATGCAAACAATAGGAATACCCCGATCAAAATCAGCAACGGGATCAAACTTTTGCCAGAAAATTGACTTAAGTCATCGAGGTTCGACCAGTCCACAACGGTACCTACCGTGACGACAATAAACCCGATCATCGCAATCAGTGAAATGATCGCATACCACAGTGTCCACCACCAATATTCGCGACGCGTTGAACGTCCGGTAAAGTTCACATAATTGCCGAAAAACGCGCCAATCGCGCCAAACCCCTTGGCGCCATAATACTTGTTGCCTGTCGCTTGTGCGACACTCTCTGTTGCTTTTGCCATTTTCATCATCCTCTCATGGGTATTATCCCATGAATATTAACATGGTCAACTAACAGTTTTGTTATAGTAAGCGGATGCAAGCGACACCTAAGATCATCACAATCAAGCCGATCAGTTGTAGTGCGGTCACTGGGTTGCGTTTGGCGCCTAGCCAGCCGAATTGATCGATTGCCAAGCTCCCGGCCATCAAGCCTAATAACACAATCACCACCGCTAACCCCGTGCCGATTGTTGGCGCTAGATACGCATTGCCAAGGACAAAGCACGCGCCGATCAAGCCGCCGATCCACATCCACCAGCGATGTTCAGTACGCGTTTCGTCGAACGTGATATGGGGATGCAAAACCAACACGATCACAAACAACGCCACAGTCCCAATGGCAAAACTGATGAAAGCAGATTGTTGTGCTGAACCTAACACGACCCCTAAGTGCCCATTGACCGCAGTTTGACTCGCAGACAACATGCCGGCAATGATCCCCCACCCGCGCCACAACCATAAGGCGGGATTGGGTTTCGTCGCCGGCACACCCACATCTTTTCTACGGGCAAAATATCCCGGCAACGCAACCGTGATCAAAACCCCGGCAATGACCAGCAAAGCCCCGATCACGCGCATGCGGGTCAACGGATTGCGAGTCGTATCAAACCACCCGCCATTATCGATCAACAAGCCCATTAAGATCTGTCCAAGCACTGGGAAGATCACGGTTTGCACAGCTCCGAGTTGCGGAAACAGCAAAATATTTGAGGTTAAATAAATCACGCCAAATATGCCACCTAACCACAACCACCAAGGCAAGCTGCTGATGGTGGCAAAAGTTGGAATGAGGCGTTCGCCTTGGACTAACACCACTGCCGCCAAGCCCACAGTGCCAATGGCAAAACTGATCAAGCTCGACCAAAATGGCGAACCAAAAGCATCTTTCAAGCGTGCATTAATACTGGTTTGAATCGGCAAACCAAAGCCGATCGCTAAGCCAATCATGATCGGGATCATATTAATCTCCTAATTTATCCAATTTGGCGATGTCTGAAGGCGAAAGCGTAATGTTTTCTGCCGCCAAGTTCTGGCGGGCATGGTCCGCATTTTTCGTGCCAGGAATCGGCAAGATCACCGGACTCTTTTGCAATAACCAAGCCAAAGCAATTTGTGCAGGGCTGGCATTATTCCGCGTGGCGATTGTCGACAACACGTCGCCTTTCAACAAACGCCCAGTCGCCAGTGGGAACCACGGAATAAAGGCCAAATGATTGTCGGTGGCATATTGCAACACGTCTTCATCGGCGCGGTCGATCAAGTTGTAACGGTTTTGAACCGAAACGATCGGGGCAATTTTTTGTGCGGCTTTGATTTGGTCAACGGAAACTTGCGACAAGCCGATTTGTTTGATCTTACCTTCTTTTTGCATATCGGCTAAGACACCAATTTGATCTTCCAGTGGATAATTGGCATCGATGCGGTGCAGTTGCAACAAATCGAGATGGTCCAGCCCTAACGTGAACAAGTTCATTTCGACTTCTTGGCGCAAAAATTGTGGGGCACCTAGTGGGATCCATTGATCTGGTCCTTGACGCGTAAAACCAACTTTTGTCGCCACGGTAACCTTGGTGTTAGGTCGCTGACGTAAAGCATCGCGCAAATATAAATTGGCATAAAATGGCCCATACGAATCCGCGGTATCGATAAAGTTGACGCCGGCATCAATGGCCGCAACGATCACATCACTGGCGGCTTTCGGATCTGCGGCTGGCCCCCAAACGCCTTTACCAGGCAGTTGCATCGTCCCATAACCGAGCCGCTTAACCGTTGGGCCATCCGTAAATGTAAATGTGTTTGACATTGAAATCGTCCTTTCATAACTTACATAATATTAGTAAACCCCTTGACTAAATAAAATGTCAAGTTTTTGGCCTGCTCAAGGCCACAAAAAATACCCAACCAGTTGCGGCTAGGTATCCGTATCATTAATCGACTTGTTGTTCGAAGTTTACCACTGCGCCGCGCAAGTTGGCTTCGCCGAGATATTCGCAAGGCAGGATCTCTGGGGTGATGTCCCCAATGCCAACGCGAGCTTTGACCGCATCGACAGCGGCGCGCACACCATCTAAGAACTTCGCATTTTCACTGATGGCCCCACCGATCAGAATGCGCTCAGGGTCAAAGGCATATTGTAAGTTGAAAATCGCTTTGCCTAACACGGCTTCTGCGTCTGCGACTAAGCGCATTGCCTGCGGATCGCGAGCTTCGGCGCGTTCAAACAAGGTTTTGCCATCGATGTTGTCCCTAGTGGCGGCATTATAGCGATTGGCTAAGTTAACTGGTGACACGATTTCACTTAAAGTCCCTTCTGGCCGCATCAACATGTAGCCAAATTCGCCACCGTACAAGTGTGCCCCATGCCAAATGCGATCATTGACGACAACCGCACCACCGACCCCAGTCC